>NZ_MULM01000131.1:0-44038 GCF_002029345.1 Pseudomonas sp. VI4.1 | reverse complement strand
CATCGATGTTGGCTGACACACCGCCTTCGCTGGCAAGCCAGCTCCTACAGGGATTGTGTTCCAGGCGGAGGGCATCGACAGGGCTACGCGTTTGAGCAGTTCGGGGAGTTCTCGCAGGGCAAGAAGCTGATCCTCGCTGTTTTGCAACTCCGCCAACCGCACCAACGCCTCCCGCCGATACCGATCCCGCCGCCACTGCCAATACCGCCGCGCACTTGAGCAGCGACACAGTTATGACCAATAACGCCAACAGCACCCACCAACCCCACGTCTGCGGCACATAGCTGACCGGTGCCGGCAGGCCGATTTCCTTGAGTTGCTCGATGCTGGGCACAGTCGGGTTCATCGCCGACCTCCACCCAGCTTGCCCAGTTCGACCCGCAATTGTTCCTGGGCATCGGTGGCCGTGCTAAACATCATCAACGGCACCTGGCTGCGGCGCAGCAGCGTGCGACGTCCTTGAGCCGACCGCCGAGAAAATCGCCCAAGGGCTGATGGACGCTGCGTTGCTCCACGGCCAGTTCCACTTGCAACTGGCCCTGGGTGATCAGCACTCGGCCATTTTTCGGCAGGTTCAACGCCAGCGGATCGTACACCTGCATGGCAATCACATCGTTATGCGCCGCCAACTGTCGCATCAGCTGCAGGGTGCGCGGGCCGGCGCCGGCAAAATCGCTGACGATGTAGATCAGGTGATCGTGACCGGCCACGGCCAGGCAATGTTGCAAGACCTTGTCGAGCTGGTCTGCGCCCTCGGCGTCCGGGTTACTGGCGTTCAGTGCCTGATTCTGCCGGGCCATGTGGCTGCACAGCGCCTGAATCCGTTTGCGGCTGCGCAACGGCGCGATGCTGTCGATGCGCTGATCGTTGAACACCAGCCCGCCGACCCGGTCCCCGGCGTTGAACACCATCCATGCGGCCAGTGCGCCGAGTTCGGCGGCGATTGCGGATTTGAAACTGCGCCGGGAGCCGAAGAACATCGACATGCGCTGGTCCACCAGGATCAACGCCGGTCTGTCGCGTTCCTCGGTAAAGGTACGGACCACCGGTTTGCCGGTGCGCAGCGAGGCGCGCCAATCCAGGTGACGCAAATCGTCCCCAGGTTGATAGCGGCGCAGCTCATCGAAGTTCAAGCCACGGCCACGCAACCGCGAAGCATGGTTGCCGGCGAGGATGCTGCCTTGAGGCTGGCGCGCGAGGAAACTCAGGTCACGGGCCTTGAACTCCAGGGCCATCAACTGTGCCAGAGAGACATAGACCAGCCCGTCGACGTTCATGCCACAATCGCGACTTTGTCGAGCAGACGATCCAGCACCTGATCGGCCGTCACACCGTCGGCCACCGCGTCATAGCTCAGTTGCAGGCGGTGGCGCAGCACCGGATGCGCCACGGTGCGCACGTTGTCAGGCGACACGAAGTCCTGGCCCTGCAACCAGGCGTCGGCCCGTGCGCAGCGGTCCAGGCCGATGCCGCCGCGGGGGCTGGCGCCGATGGCGATCCAGCGGCCGAGGTCGGCGTCGTAATCGGCGGGGTAGCGGGTGGCATTGATCAGGTCGATCAGGTAGCGGTCGATGGCCGGGGATACATGAACCGTGCTGACTTCTCGACGTGCAGCGAAGATCACCTCCTGGGACAGCGCGAAACCCTGGACCGCAGCCGTCCTGGCGCCGAGGGCCTGTTCTTCGACCCGCAGCAGGCGCAGCACCTGGCTTTCGTGTTCCGCACTGGGGTAATCCAGCAGGACTTTCATCAGGAAGCGGTCCATCTGCGCTTCCGGCAGCGGGTAAGTGCCTTCCTGCTCGATCGGGTTCTGGGTGGCCACGACGATGAACAGTTCCGGCAGCACATGGCTGTTGCCGGCCACGGTGATTTGCCGTTCTTCCATGGCTTCCAGCAGCGCGGCCTGGACCTTGGCCGGCGCCCGGTTGATTTCATCCGCCAGGATCAGGTTGCCGAACAACGGACCCGGCTGGAACTGGATCTGGTTTTTGCCATCGATCTGATGCAGCACCTCGGCCCCGGTGATGTCCGAGGGCATCAGGTCCGGGGTGAACTGGATGCGGCACATCTTCGCGTCCAGGTGTTTGGCGAGGGCCTTGACCGTGCGGGTCTTGGCCAGGCCGGGCAAGCTTTCCAGCAGCAAATGGCCGTTGGCCAACAGGCCGAGCAGGATCTGGCGGATGACCTGGTCCTGGCCGAGCACGGCTTCGGCGATGCTGGCTTGCAGGGCGTTGAGGTCGTTGAGTGCGGTCATGGGATGCTCACTTTCTCAAGTTCAAGATCCGGCCCCGAGGCCGCTCGGGTTCGTTCACACCTAGAAAAACGCCAAGGTCAGGTTGACGCTGAAACCGTTACCCTCAGGCCGGTTCCTGGTGTCGAATTCCGGCACCCATCGGGCGCTGACGCTGGCCTGGGCATCGGCGAACTTGCCGGCCCAGCCCACCACCGGGCCGGCACCCACCGAGCGGCCGCGAAAGCCGTTCAGTGCGTCGGCGGTATCGCCTTTGTCGTCGGTGATTTGCTGGACGTAGCCCGCCACCATGCCGGCGCTCCAGCCATTACCGAAACCGTGGGTCCATAGGGCGTCGAGGGTGAAAATGTTGCCGTTGCGATAATCCGTGGCGTCGTTCTCGGTGTAGAACTCCAGGCCGCTCGACAACGTCAATTCGCCACCCTTGCCGTCGAGGTGAGTGAACGCGACCGTCGGCATGAAGGTGTAGGTGTTCTGGCCCGGGTTGGCCAGACGGTCATCGTTATAGGCACCGGTTGGCACATAGATCGGCAGGGACAACGAGAGGTGGTTGAGTTCGTCGAAGTGGTAGCCGGCGGCAATCGGCGTGACCAGCATGTCGGCGAACTGTGTGCCGCTGTCCTCGGTGCCCAGGGTACGACCGCGCGGGCCGGTAATGCTGATGGTGACGTCTGTGTACTGAACCGGCACGCCGATGGCCGAGGCATAGTTCCAGCGACCCTTGCCGGTATCCCAGACATGGGTGAAGTTGGCCATGGTGTAGGACACTTTCATGTCCAGGTCCGCACCGATCTCGCCGACAATCGGCACACCCCGGCCGCCCTTGAGATCGCCGTCATACCAGATGCTGGTCAGGGACATCACCCAGCCCGGTTCCGGCGGCACGATCCCGGCATTGGAAAACACCTGCTGCCCGGTGATCGGCCGACCGACCCCGCCTTCGGCCGCGAGGACGGCCGGGCTGGTGCCGAGCACGCACAGGGCCAACAGAGGACGCACTACAAATGGCCTGACCATGACGAACTCCGCTTACTGTTGTTGATTGACGGGGGTCGACAGCGGCATTTTCCACTGGCTGCTGGCAATTTGCGGTTTTGGCAGGTACAGGCGCAACCCTCCGTGAAACGTGCCCCGGGCTTCTTCCGGGGTGGCGGCGAAACCGGTCGAAGACTGGGTGCCAGGGTCCTGGGCTCCGACGCCGCAGCTGACAAACATCGTCATCAGGCTGTAGCAGGCTGCGCGAATTACACCGTGCATGGATAAGTCCTCATTTGCCGAAGGTGACGTTGAGCCCCGCGAACAGCGTGAACTGCGGCAAGCCGTTGCCCTTGTGCTCTACGGTCCACTGCGGTTCGACGAAGGCGTTAAGGATATTGGGCCCGGACTTCCAGACTTTGCCGGCCCCGAACCCGACAGGGATGTAATGGGTGTCGTTTTTCAGATCGAAGGTCCAGGTGCCGGTAGAGCGCAGGTACCAGCCTTTGTCCAGGTTGTGCATGATGAACGGCTGCAGGGTGGCCGATTCAACATGCTGGCGGTCGCTGTCGCCGGCAAAGGAGCTCTGGTATTGCACCAATGCCCCGAGCAAGCCGCGGGGCGATGAATCGATCGCGACGGCGGCCAGGCCGGCCTGCCATTTACCCGTACCCAGTTCGTCCTGGTCGGCGCTGGGCGCGGTGATCATCGGCCCGATACCCAACTGCACTCCCTCGGTCTTGAGCAGGAAGATATCGAACAGGTTCAGGTCACCTTCACCGGTGCTGTAGCCGCCACTGGGATCGGGGCGTGTGCTGATAGGCGCAGTGGCGCGCAGCAACTGCGGGACGCCGATGAAATCATTGGGCGCAATCGGCAATGTGCCGCGCACCAGCAGGTCGTTGCTATGGATATTGGAGTCGTAGTACCTCGGGGTGTAGTAGTCCTGCAGGTTCATCCCCGGTGCGAGGTTCAGCGGGTTGTTGCTTTTATTGGCTGTGTCGGCGTTGTCGGCATGGGCACAACAGGCTGACGCCAGCGAAACCGCAAACAACAAGGTGCTCGCTCCTGGATTTTTCGACATGATTCCCCCGGTTCCCTGGTGGCTCAGCGGACGGCTCGGCACTTGGCGGCCTTTAACGCGTAATCCTTTTCCATTCAAGCCTGTAGGACGCGTCTGTAAAACTTAGCAGCTAAACAGAGGTTATCCAGTTGTGGGGGGGCTTAAACCTTGGTTTTGTGTACAAGATTCAACAACTATTGACCGCTGGTAACGCATTGATCATATAAATAAATCCCACCCTATATATATGTACCGCACCTGAGCATTACTCCATCGACATGCTGCGCCCTACAGACAAGGAGAGACTGTATGGCACAACAAACACTCAACGATGGATCAACAGGAGATGTTGTCATCAGATCCGGCCCGCCGGCTTCGGGTGGCGGTGGCGGTTCAGGGGGCGGCGGTTCTGGAGGTAACCGCGTAGGCGCGTCCGGGGCATTCAGCGGCCCCAGTCAAAGCACAAGAGAAGCCAGGAGGCGGGTCAAACAAGAGTACCTGCAAGCCCAGAAGCAACAGCGAGTTCAGGCAGCGGCCACCGCGGCACAAGCGCAGGAACTCGGCCGCAGCGAAACGCGCGCTCAACAACGATTCGACCGAACGCTGGCAGTTGTATCTCATTACCAAAGAGAAAAACGAAATTGACGGGCTGATCGCCCGTAAAACTTCAGAACTCGATGCAAAGAACGCGCGTCACCGAAATCCTCGGCCTCGTACACCTGGCGGATCTCGATCTCGGCGTCGGTGCCTGGCATCGGGTTGGGGCAGCGCTTGACCCAGTCGATCGCTTCCTGTTTCGACTTCACCTGCCACAACCAATAGCCGGCGATCAGCTCTCTGGTTTCGGCGAACGGGCCGTCGATCACCGTGCGCTGGTCGCCCGAGAAGCGCACGCGGGTGCCCTTGCTGCTGGGCTGCAGGCCGTCGCAATCGATGAGGATGCCAGCCTTGGCCAGTTCCTCGTTGAAATTGCCCATCGCGGTCATCAGTTCTTCGCTGGGCAGGATACCGGCTTCCGAATCCGGGCTGGCTTTCACAAAAATCATGAATCGCATGGTTTTGTCTCTGCTGGAGTTGAGTGACTCGGTTCTAGTCGAATGACCCTGTCCTGAATCGACAACACTGCAAACGAAAGATCACTGCAAATTGTCCTGAGACCCAGGCTTCCTGTAGGCGCCGGATGAGCCGCGGATTTTTGTATCCAGTTTTGCGGCTAACTGAATGACAATTTGTATCTGGGCATAGGTCGCCAGACCATTTCATGGTTAACTTCGGCCTCGTCAAAAATCTCCACATCAACGATCAGAAGGACTACGTTCATGGCTCAAGTCACTCTTAAAGGCAACCCGGTACAAGTCAACGGCGAATTGCCACAAGCCGGTTCCAAGGCGCCAGCCTTTTCCCTGGTGGCGGGCAATCTGTCCGACAAGACCCTGGCAGACTTCGCCGGCAAGCGTAAAGTGTTGAACATCTTCCCAAGCGTCGACACCCCGACCTGCGCTACCTCCGTGCGCAAGTTCAACGCCCAGGCCAGCGACATCGCCAACACCGTGGTGCTGTGCATCTCCGCTGACCTGCCATTCGCCCAGGCCCGTTTCTGCGGCGCCGAAGGCCTGGACAACGTGCAGAACCTGTCGACCCTGCGCGGTGCCGAGTTCATTCAGAACTACGGCGTGGCGATTGCCGATGGTCCGCTCAAGGGCCTGACCGCCCGTGCCGTCGTGGTGCTGGACGAAAACGACAACGTGCTGCACAGCGAACTGGTCAAGGAAATCGCTGACGAACCGAACTACGACGCAGCACTTGCCGTTCTGAAATAAGTATTCCCTTACAATTGTTAACGGCCTGGCCCTGTCCAGGCCGTTTTCATTTGTGCTTCAGTGCCTTAGACAAACCTCCTGATACGTAAGCGAAAGGTAAATTGCCGGTAAAGGCGCTTTGCTAAACGCCCTCCAGTGCTTATCGTTCAGCCTCCCGTAGAAAAAGCCCACGCGCCCAATGGTTGATCAATCAATGCAATCCTCTGCTTCCCGTAATCCCCGTCGCTGGCTGTTCGGCCTGCTCGTGCTGTTGGTCATCGCCGTCCTGTGCTGGAAATTCTGGCCCGGCGGGGCTGCGCCAAAAGAAGGCGCGGGGCAAAAAGCCGTGGCCGGGCACACCGGTCGGTCCGGTGGGATGCGTCCGGGTTTCGGTGGCGCGGCCGGCCCGGTACCGGTGCGGGTGGCACCGGCGGTGAAGGGCGACTTCCCGCTGTACTACAAGGCGTTGGGCACCGTGACGGCGCAGAACACCATCAATGTACGCAGCCGGGTCGGCGGCGAACTGATCAAGATAGCGTTCGAAGAAGGGCAGATGGTCAAGGCGGGCGATCTGCTGGCCGAGATCGACCCGCGGCCCTACCAGAACGCCCTGCTGCAGGCCGAAGGCACCTTGTTGCAGAATCAGGCGCAATTGAAGAATGCCCAGGTCGACGTTGAACGCTACCGCGGCCTGTATCGCGAAGACAGTATCGCCAAGCAGACCCTGGACACCGCCGAAGCGCTGGTGGGTCAGTATCAGGGCACGGTCAAGACCAACCAGGCGGCGGTCAACGACGCCAAGCTCAATCTCGAATTCACCCGGATCCGCGCACCGATCACCGGCCGCGTGGGCCTGCGTCAGCTGGACGTCGGCAACCTGGTCGCCGCCAATGACACCACGGCGCTGGCGATCATCACCCAGACCCAGCCGATCAGCGTGGCCTTCACCTTGCCGGAAAACAGCCTCGACGTGGTGCTGGCTCGCTACCGCACCGGTGCCAAGCTGCCTGCCGAAGCCTGGGACCGCAGCGACACCAAACTGCAGGCCACCGGTGTGTTGCAGAGCCTCGATAACCAGATCGACGTCACCACTGGCACCCTGAAATTCAAGGCTCGCTACGAGAACCGCGACCAGGCGCTATTCCCCAATCAGTTCGTCAACGTCCACCTGCTGGCCGACACGCTGAAAGACGTGGTGCTCGCACCCTCGGCAGCCATTCAGTTCGGCACCAACGGCACCTTCGTCTACGCGATGGACGGCGACAAGAAGGTCACGATCCGCCAGCTGAAAGTCGGCGCCAGTAACGGTGACAATACCGTTATCACCGAGGGCCTGGCCGCCGGTGATCGGGTGGTGCTGGAAGGCACCGACCGCCTGAAGGAAGGCAGCGAAGTGGAAGTGGTCAACGACAGCAAGGATGTACCGACCACCCCGACCGAGCACCTGCAAGGCAAATCGGCGGCGACCTCGGCTGAGCCCGCGACCACCGACAAGGCGAAAAAGGGCGGCGCATGAACATTTCGCGGCTGTTCATCCTTCGCCCGGTCGCCACGACCCTGAGCATGCTGGCCATTATTCTGGCCGGTGTGATTGCCTATCGGCTGCTGCCGGTGTCGGCCTTGCCCCAGGTCGATTACCCGACCATTCGCGTCATGACGCTGTACCCCGGCGCCAGCCCGGATGTCATGACCAGCGCCGTGACCGCGCCACTGGAGCGTCAGTTCGGGCAGATGCCCGGCCTGACACAGATGGCCTCGACCAGTTCCGGCGGCGCTTCGGTGCTGACCCTGCGGTTCAGTCTCGACATCAACATGGACGTCGCCGAGCAGCAAGTGCAGGCGGCGATCAACGCCGCGACCAATCTGCTGCCCACGGACTTGCCGGCGCCGCCGGTGTACAACAAGGTCAACCCGGCGGACACCCCGGTGCTGACCCTGGCCATCACCTCCAAGACCATGCTGTTGCCCAAGCTCAACGATCTGGTCGACACCCGCATGGCGCAGAAAATCGCCCAGATCAGCGGCGTCGGCATGGTCAGCATCGCCGGCGGCCAACGGCAGGCGGTACGGATCAAGGTCAACCCCGAGGCCCTCGCGGCCAACGGCCTGAACCTGTCCGACGTGCGGACCCTGATCGGCGCCTCCAACGTCAACCAGCCCAAGGGCAACTTCGACGGCCCGACCCGGGTGTCGATGCTCGATGCCAACGACCAGCTGACCTCGCCCGAGGATTACGCCAACCTGATCCTGGCTTACGCCAACGGCGCACCGCTGCGGCTCAAGGACGTGGCAGAGATCGTCGACGGCGCCGAGAACGAACGATTGGCGGCCTGGGCCAATGAAAACCAGGCGGTGTTGCTGAACATCCAGCGCCAGCCCGGTGCCAACGTCATCGAAGTGGTCGACCGGATCAAGGCCTTGCTGCCAAGCATCACCGACAACTTGCCGGCGGGTCTCGATGTGACGGTGCTCACTGACCGCACCCAGACCATCCGCGCCTCCGTCACCGACGTGCAGCACGAATTGCTGATCGCCATTGCCCTGGTGGTGATGGTGACCTTCCTGTTCCTGCGCCGCGCCAGCGCCACGATCATTCCGTCGGTGGCCGTGCCGCTGTCGCTGATCGGGACCTTCGGCGTGATGTACCTCGCCGGTTTCTCGGTCAACAACCTGACCCTGATGGCCCTGACCATCGCCACCGGTTTTGTGGTGGACGATGCGATCGTGATGCTGGAGAACATTTCCCGCTACATCGAAGAGGGCGAGAGCCCGATGAATGCGGCGCTCAAGGGCGCCAAACAGATCGGTTTCACCCTGGTGTCCCTGACCCTGTCGCTGATCGCGGTGTTGATCCCATTGCTGTTCATGGCCGACGTGGTGGGACGCCTGTTCCGCGAATTTGCGATCACCCTGGCGGTGGCCATCCTGATCTCGCTGGTGGTGTCCCTGACCTTGACCCCAATGATGTGCGCGCGGCTACTCAAGCGTGAACCCAAGGAGGAAGAGCAGGGCCGTTTCTACCGTGCCAGCGGCGCAACAATTGATTGGATGATCGCGGCTTACGGGCGCAAGTTAAAGTGGGTTCTCAAGCATCAACCACTGACGTTGCTGGTGGCCATCGGCACCTTGGCGCTGACCGTGTTCCTGTACATGGTGGTGCCCAAGGGCTTCTTCCCGGTGCAAGACACCGGGGTGATCCAGGGTATTTCCGAGGCGCCGCAGTCGATTTCCTTTGCGGCCATGAGCGAGCGGCAACAGGAACTGGCCAAGGTGATTCTCGCCGATCCGGCGGTAGAGAGCCTGTCGTCCTACATCGGGGTCGACGGCGATAACTCGACGCTCAACAGCGGCCGGCTGCTGATCAACCTCAAGTCCCACAGCAACCGTGACCTGAGCGCGACCGAAGTGATAACGCGCCTGCAACCCGAGCTGGACAAGCTGACCGGTATTCGCCTGTACATGCAGCCAGTGCAGGATTTGACCATCGAAGACCGGGTCAGCCGCACCCAGTACCAATTCAGCATGTCATCGCCAGACTCGGAGTTGCTGAGCCTGTGGAGTGGCCGCCTGGTGGACGCCCTGGCCCAACGGCCGGAGCTGACCGACGTCGCCAGCGACTTGCAGGACAAGGGCTTGCAGGTCTACCTGGTGATCGATCGTGACGCGGCGTCGCGGGTCGGGGTATCCGTGTCGAATATCACCGACGCGCTGTACGACGCCTTTGGCCAGCGGCAGATTTCCACCATTTACACCCAGGCCAGCCAGTACCGCGTGGTCCTGCAATCCCAGGCCGGCGAGAAGATCGGCCCGGACGCGCTGAACCAGATTCACGTCAAGACCACCGATGGCGGGCAAGTGCGCCTGTCCAGCCTGGCGCGCATCGAAGAGCGCCAGGCGCAACTGGCGATCACCCACATCGGCCAGTTCCCGGCGGTGATGATGTCGTTCAACCTGGCACCGGGCGTGGCGCTGGGGCATGCGGTGGAGATCATCGAACAGGTGCAGCAGGACATCGGCATGCCGATCGGCGTGCAGACCCAGTTCCAGGGTGCGGCCGAGGCGTTCCAGGCCTCGTTGTCGAGCACCTTGCTGTTGGTCCTGGCGGCGGTGGTGACCATGTACATCGTGCTCGGCGTGCTGTACGAAAGCTATATCCACCCGATCACCATCCTCTCGACCTTGCCCTCGGCGGCGGTCGGCGCCTTGCTGGCGCTGCTGTTGAGCGGCAACGACCTGGGGATGATCGCGATCATCGGCATCATCTTGCTGATCGGTATCGTGAAAAAGAACGCGATCATGATGATCGACTTCGCCCTCGACGCTGAACGCAATCAGGGCCTGGACCCGGAGACGGCGATCTATCAGGCGGCGCTGCTGCGCTTCCGGCCGATCCTGATGACCACCCTGGCCGCGTTGTTTGGCGCGGTGCCGTTGATGCTGGCCACCGGTTCCGGGGCTGAATTGCGCCAGCCGTTGGGCCTGGTGATGGTTGGCGGGTTGCTGGTGAGTCAGGTGCTGACGCTGTTCACCACTCCGGTGATCTACCTGTACTTCGACCGCCTGGGCCGTCGTTGGGGGCGCAAGTCCGAGTCCGTGGAAGTGGTTGAGCAGCCATGAACCTCTCCGGACCTTTCATCAAGCGCCCGGTCGCGACCATGTTGCTGAGCCTGGCGATCATGCTGCTGGGCGGGGTGAGCTTCGGCCTGTTGCCGGTGTCGCCGCTGCCGCAAATGGACTTCCCGGTGATCGTGGTCCAGGCCAGCCTGCCCGGCGCGAGCCCGGAAGTGATGGCCTCGACCGTGGCCACGCCGCTGGAGCGTTCCTTCGGGGCGATTGCCGGGGTGAACACCATGAGCAGCCGTTCCAGCCAGGGCTCGACCCGGGTGATCCTGCAATTTGACCTCGACCGCGATATCAACGGCGCGGCGCGGGAAGTGCAGGCGGCGATCAACGCCTCACGCAACCTGCTGCCCAGCGGGATGCGCAGCATGCCAACCTATAAGAAGGTCAACCCGTCCCAGGCGCCGATCATGGTGTTGTCGTTGACCTCGGACGTGCTGGAAAAAGGCCAGCTCTACGACTTGGCCTCGACCATCCTGTCCCAGAGCCTGTCCCAGGTGCAGGGCGTTGGCGAAGTGCAGATCGGCGGCAGCTCCTTGCCGGCGGTGCGCATCGAACTCGAGCCCCAGGCGCTGAACCAGTACGGCGTGGCCCTGGACGATGTGCGCAACACCATCGCCAATGCCAACGTGCGCCGCCCCAAGGGTTCGGTCGAGGACGGTGAGCGGTTATGGCAGGTGCAGGCCAACGATCAACTGGAGAAAGCCAAGGACTACGAGTCGCTGATCATCCACTACGCGGATGGCGCGGCCCTGCGCCTGAAGGATGTGGCCAAGGTCAGCGATGGCGTCGAGGACCGCTACAACAGCGGTTTCTTCAACGACGACGCGGCGGTCTTGCTGGTGATCAACCGCCAGGCCGGCGCCAACATCATCGAGACGGTCAACGAGATCAAGGCCCAGTTGCCGGCGTTGCAGGCGGTGCTGCCGGCCAGCGTCAAGCTGAACCTGGCGATGGACCGTTCGCCGGTGATCAAGGCGACCCTGCACGAAGCGGAGATGACCCTGTTGATTGCCGTGGCGCTGGTGATCCTGGTGGTGTTCCTGTTTCTGGGTAACTTCCGCGCGTCATTGATTCCGACCCTGGCCGTACCGGTGTCGCTGGTTGGCACGTTCGCGGTGATGTACCTCTATGGCTTCTCACTGAACAACCTGTCGCTGATGGCGCTGATCCTGGCCACCGGGCTGGTGGTGGACGACGCCATCGTGGTGCTGGAGAACATATCCCGGCACATCGACAAAGGCGTGCCGCCAATGAAAGCGGCGTATCTGGGGGCCCAGGAAGTCGGTTTCACCTTGCTGTCGATGAACGTCTCGCTGGTGGCGGTGTTTCTGTCGATCCTGTTCATGGGCGGGATCGTCGAAAGCCTGTTTCGCGAATTTTCCATCACCCTGGCAGCGTCCATCGTGGTGTCGCTGCTGGTCTCGCTGACGCTGACGCCGATGCTCTGCGCCCGCTGGCTCAGCCCGCACATCCCGGGCCAGGAAAACCGTCTGCAGCGCTACAGCCAGCGGGCCAACGCCTGGATGGTGGGCAAATACGCCACCAGCCTCGACTGGGTGCTGCGTCACCGCCTCCTGACGCTGCTCAGTCTGTTTGTGACAGTTGGCGTTAACATCGCGCTGTATGTCGTTGTTCCTAAAACGTTTATGCCTCAGCAGGACACTGGTCAGCTGATCGGTTTCGTGCGCGGTGACGACGGCCTGTCGTTCAGCGTGATGCAGCCGAAAATGGAAATCTTCCGGCGCGCAGTGCTCAAGGATCCGGCGGTGGAAAGCGTCGCCGGCTTCATCGGCGGCAACAACGGCACCAACAACGCCTTCATGCTGGTACGCCTGAAACCGATCAAGGAGCGTAACCTGTCCGCGCAGAAAGTCATTGAACGCCTGCGCAAGGAAATGCCCAAGGTCCCCGGTGCTCAGCTGATGCTGATGGCCGACCAGGACCTGCAGTTCGGCGGAGGCCGTGAACAGACCAGCTCGCAATATTCCTACATCCTGCAAAGCGGCGATCTGGGAGAGTTGCGCGAGTGGTACCCCAAAGTCGTGGCCGCGCTCAAGGCATTGCCGGAACTGACGGCGATTGACGCCCGTGAAGGTCGTGGCGCCCAACAGGTCACGCTGATTGTCGATCGCGATCAGGCCAAACGCCTGGGCGTCGACATGAATATGGTCACCTCGGTGCTCAACAACGCCTACAGCCAGCGGCAAATATCGACGATATACGACAGCCTCAACCAGTATCAGGTGGTGATGGAGGTCAACCCCAAATACGCCCAGGACCCGATCACCCTCAATCAGGTCCAGGTGATCACCGCCGACGGCGCGCGCATTCCGTTGTCGACCATCGCTCATTATGAAAGCAGCCTGGAAGACGATCGGGTCAGCCACGAAGGCCAGTTCGCCTCCGAGAGCGTTGCCTTCGACATGGCTGAAGGCGTAACGGTGGAGCAGGGCACGGCCGCCATTGAGCGGGCGATTGCCAAGGTCGGCTTGCCTGAAGCCGTGATCGCGAAAATGTCCGGCACCGCCGATGCGTTTGCCGCCACCCAGAAGAGCCAGCCGTGGATGATTCTCGGGGCGTTGGTGGCGGTCTACCTGGTGTTGGGCGTGCTGTATGAAAGCTACATCCATCCGCTGACCATTCTCTCGACCTTGCCGTCGGCCGGGGTGGGCGCACTGCTGTCCATCTATGCGCTGGGCGGCGAGTTCAGCCTGATCTCGTTGCTCGGCCTGTTTTTGCTGATTGGCGTGGTGAAGAAAAACGCCATTCTGATGATCGACCTGGCCCTGCAGCTCGAACGGCATCAGGGCCTGGAACCGCTGGAATCGATTCGCAGTGCCTGCCTGCAACGGTTGCGGCCGATTCTGATGACCACGCTGGCCGCCATCCTCGGTGCGTTGCCGTTGCTGCTGAGCCGCGCCGAAGGGGCGGAAATGCGTCAGCCCCTGGGCCTGACCATCATCGGCGGGTTGATCTTCAGCCAGGTGCTGACCCTCTATACCACCCCGGTGGTCTACCTCTATCTCGACAAACTGCGCCATCGCTTCAATCACTGGCGTGGAGTGCGTACCGATGCTGCTCTGGAAACTCCGCTATGACTGACCGTTCGCTGTTCAACCTGGCTGCACCCGCGGTCACGGCCCGAGGTTCGCGTTTACTCAGCCTGTCCGCTGTGCGTGGCGCTGCTCAGTGCCTGCGCCATCGGCCCGGATTACCAGCGCCCGGCAGCCGCTGCGCCGGTGCAATACAAGGAAGCGGCCGGCTGGCGCCAAGCCAATCCGAGCGATTCCCTGGCCCGCGGTGCCTGGTGGGAACTGTATGGCGATCGACAGCTCAATGACCTGATCGTGAAACTCAACAGCGCCAACCAGACCGTCGCCCAGTCCGAAGCCCAATACCGTCAGGCCCAGGCCTTGGTACGCAGTGCCCGTGGAGCGTTTTTCCCCACTGTGGACCTGACTGTCGGCAAGGATCGTTCGAGCCAGGGCACCGGCAGCAGCAGCTCAAGCCTGACCAGTACCTCCAGTGGTATTCGTGACACGTACACCGCCCAGGCCGGGGTCAGTTGGGAGGCTGACGTCTGGGGCAAATTGCGCCGGGGCCTTGAAGCCGACACGGCCAACGCCGAGGCGAGTTTTGCCGATCTGGCGGCGATGCGCCTGAGCCAGCAATCGGAACTGGTGCAGAACTACCTGCAATTGCGGGTGATCGATGAGCAGAAGCGCCTGCTTGAAGCGACGGTCGAAGCCTATCGGCGCTCGCTGACAATGACCGAAAATCAATACCGTGCCGGGGTTTCCGGCAAGGACGCGGTGGCCCAGGCCACCACTCAGCTCAAGAGCACCGAAGCCGAGATGGTCGATCTGATCTGGCAGCGTGCCCAGTTCGAGAACGCCATTGCCGTACTGATCGGGTTGGCGCCGGCGCAGTTCAGCCTGGCCGAGACCCAGGACATCCCGGCCTTGCCGCAGGTGCCGCTAGCCCTGCCGTCGCAATTGCTGGAACGCCGCCCGGACATTGCCTCCGCGGAGCGTTCGGTGATGGCGGCCAACGCCAACATCGGCGTGGCCAAGGCGGCTTATTATCCGGACCTGACGCTGAGCCTGAACGGCGGTTACAGCAGCAGTACCTCGAACAACTGGTTCAGCGTGCCTAACCGCTTCTGGTCGGTCGGACCGCAACTGGCGATGACCCTGTTCGACGGCGGTCAGCGTTCGGCGGAAGTCGACCGCAGCGAGGCCGCCTACGACGAAACCGTGGCCAACTACCGCCAGACCGTGCTCGATGGTTTTCGTGAGGTGGAAAACTACCTGGTGCAACTCAAGGTCCTGGAAAACGAGGCGGGTGTACGCCAGGAAGCACTGGACGCGGCGCGTGAATCGCTGCGTCTGATCCAGAATCAGTACAAGGCCGGGGTGATTGCTTATCTGGACGTGGTGGTGGTGCAAGCCACTGCATTAAGTAACGAACGTAACGTGCTGAATTTGTTACAGAGTCGGTTGATTGCCAGCGTGCAACTGATCGCTGCCCTGGGTGGCGGATGGGATGGCGCACTGCAGGTGAGCGACAACCTGTAGGAGCTGGCTTGCCAGCGAAGGCGTCCGTTCAGGCAATGAATGTTTCGACTGACCCACCGCTTTCGCTGGCAAGCCAGCTCCTACAGTGACCTGTATTATCCCAAAACAGGGTATCGGCCATGACCCTGTTTTCACTTCAAACAAGCGTTTCATCAACTTGATGGCCTTTTGCTAATTTTGTCAGTGCGTTCTGTTGCGCATTGAGTACAATCGCCGGATTTGCCCCCTCGAGAACGGAAGCAGTACGACGGGGCGGTCGCGAGAAGGCCTATGCTCGGTAGCTATTCCCCCACACTGGTTATCATCTCGCTCTGTGTAGCGATTCTCGCTTCCTATACCGCGCTCGACCTCACCGAACGCATCGCCACGGCCAAAGGTCGCGCTGTGCATTTATGGACCGCGGGCGGCGCCTTTGCCATGGGCATCGGGGTGTGGTCGATGCATTTCATCGGCATGCTCGCGTTCAAACTGCCGATCGACCTCGGTTACGACGTCACCCTGACCTTGCTGTCACTGCTGATCGGGATCCTGTCCAGCGGCTTTGCCTTGTGGCTGGTCAGTCAGCCGCAGTTGCCCGCCTGGCAACTGGCGTTCGGCGCGCTGATCATGGGCGCCGGCATCAGTGCCATGCATTACACCGGCATGGCCGCCATGCTCATGCAGCCGGGCATCGATTACGACCCGACACTGTTCAGCGCATCGCTGCTCATTGCGGTGGGCGCGTCGGGCGCCGCGTTATGGATCGCGTTTCGCCTGCGTCAGCACAGTCCTTATGTGATCCTGATCCGTGGCGGGGCCGCGGTGATCATGGGGCTCGCCATCGTCGGCATGCACTACACCGCCATGGCCGCGGCGCGCTTCGCCGACGGCAGTTTCTGTGGCGCGGCCATCGACGGCTTGAACGGCAAGGGCCTGGACAACCTGGTGCTGATCACCACCCTGGCCATTTTGACCATCGCCTTGCTGACGTCGGTGCTCGATGCGCGCATGGAGGTGCGCACCGCCAGCCTTGCCCACTCGTTGACCGAAGCCAATCGCGAACTGACTCAATTGGCCCTGCATGACACCCTGACCGGCCTGCCGAATCGGGTGTTGCTGGCCGACCGCATCGATCAGGCGATGTCGAAGGTACAGGAGCAGGGCGGTTGTTTTGCGTTGATGTTCATCGACCTGGACGGGTTCAAACCGGTCAACGATGCCTTCGGTCATCACATGGGCGATCAGTTGCTGCGAGCGGTCGGCCTGCGGTTGCGCGAGGAGTTGCGCAGTCAGGACACCCTGGCGCGGATCGGTGGCGATGAGTTCGTGCTGCTGGTGCAACTGGGCGAGGAGAATGATGTCTTGAACCTGGCGGCCCGCCAGGTCGGATTGATTGCGCGCTCGTTCCAGGTCGCCGAACACGACCTGCAGATCTCCGCCAGTGTCGGTATCGCGGTTTACCCGGGTAACGGCTGCACCGCTGAAGAGCTGCTGATGAACGCCGACGCGGCGATGTATCACGCCAAGGGCACCGGGAAAAACGGCTACAGTTTTTTCGATGTATCGATGAACAGCAACGCCCGCAAACAACTGCAACTGCTGCAAGACTTGCGCAACGCCCTGGAGCAGCAGCAATTCAGTCTCCATTACCAGCCCAAGTTCGACGCCGCCAATGGCCATCCGGTCGGCGCCGAAGCGCTGCTGCGCTGGAGCACCCGACCCAGGGCATGCTGCTGCCGGACAAGTTCATCGATCTGGCGGAGAAAACCGGGTTGATCATTCCGATCGGCGACTGGGTGCTCAATGAAGCGTGCCGGCAGATGCGCGAGTGGTACCTGCTCGGTTACACCGATTGGCGCATCGCGGTGAATCTCTCGGCCTTGCAGTTCTGCCACGTCGGGCTGGTGCAGAGCGTGGCCAAAGCCTTGGCCACGCACCATTTGCCGGCCAACAGCCTGACCCTCGAAATCACCGAGACCACCGCCATGAACGACGCCGATGTCAGCATGACGGTGCTTCAGGAGTTGTCGGAAATGGGCGTCGACCTGTCCATCGATGACTTTGGCACCGGCTATTCGAGCTTGATGTACCTCAAGCGCCTGCCCGCCAATGAGCTGAAAATCGACCGGGGGTTCGTCCGCGATCTGGAGCACGACAGCGACGACGCCGCCATCGTTTCCGCCATCGTCGCCCTGGGCCAGGCATTGGGTCTGCGGATCGTCGCCGAAGGCGTGGAAACCGGGGTGCAACAGGACTTCCTGACGAAACTCGGCTGCGACTCGTTGCAAGGCTATCTGCTCGGCCATCCGCTGCCGGCGGCGCGCTTCCTGGCGGATATTGTGCGTGGCGAACAATTGGCAGTCGGTTGATCCACCCCCAAGAGAACAGACTGCTTTTCTGAAGAGGGTGCTTGTGTGGCTCCCTCGCCACACAAGCATCCTCAGCCAGCCGCAGGGTTTGGAAACACGCCGATGCAAAACCCGGCGATGACGGTTATTCTTTGCTCCGACTGCTTACGCTTGAAACGGGGGAACGCGAGCATGGATAAAGTCATCGTCATCACCGGCGGCAGCCGCGGCATCGGTGCCGCCACCGCCTTGTTGGCCGCCGAACAGGGCTATCGGATCTGCATCAACTATCAGGCCGACGAAGAAGCCGCCCAGACGGTGCTCGAGCAAGTCCGCGCCCTGGGCGCGCAAGCCATCGCGGTTCGCGCCGACGTCAGTATCGAAGACGAGGTGATCGCCCTGTTCCAGCGGGTGGACAGCGAACTGGGCAGGGTCACGGCCCTGGTCAACAACGCAGGCACCGTCGGGCACAAGTCCCGGGTCGAGGAAATGTCGGAATTTCGCATCCTCAAAACCCTCAAGACCAACGTCCTGGCGCCGATCCTCTGCGCCAAGCATGCGCTCCTGCGCATGTCCCCCAGGCACGGCGGGCAGGGCGGCAGTATCGTCAACGTGTCCTCGGTCGCCTCGCGCCTGGGATCACCCAACGAGTACGTGGACTACGCGGCGTCGAAAGGCGCGCTGGACAGCTTCACCATCGGCCTGTCGAAGGAAGTGGCGGGCGAAGGTATTCGTGTCAACGCCGTGCGACCGGGGTTCATCTATACCGACTTTCATGCGCTGAGCGGCGATCCGGACCGGGTCAGCAAGCTGGAATCGGCGATCCCCATGGCGCGGGGCGGGCGGCCGGATGAAGTGGCGGAGGCGATTGTCTGGTTGTTGTCGGATAAGGCGTCGTATGCGACGGGGACTTTCGTTGATCTGGGTGGTGGCCGGTAACAGCTGAAGATCAAAAGATCGCAGCCTTCGGCAGCTCCTACAGGTGGACGCAAAACCCCTGTAGGAGCTGGCTTGCCAGCGAAAGCGTCCGTTCATGCGATAAAGGTATCGACTGATCCACCGCCTTCGCTGGCAAGCCAGCTCCTACAGAGTTTTGCGTTCCCCTGTGAGCTGCCGAAGGCTGCGATCTTTTGCTTTTAAAAGGACCTGACAATCCTGCCCAACGTCTCCATCGCCTGCTCCGCAGCCTCATCCCACGGGCTGCCATAATTCAACCGGATACAATTCCTGAAACGTTGGGTTGGTGAAAAGATCGGTCCCGGCGCAATGCTGATCCCCTGCGCCAAGGCCATCTGAAACAACTTCAACGAATCCATCTGCGCCGGCAACTCCAGCCACAAAAAGTACCCGCCCGCCGGCTGGCTGACCCGTGTCTGCGCCGGGAAATAGCGAGCGATGGCCGCCAGCATCGCGCTCTGCTGCTCTTCCAGTGCGTAACGCAATTTGCGCAAATGCCGGTCGTAACCGCCATGCTGCAGGTAGTCGGCAATGGCCGCCTGGGCCGGCATCGAGGCGCAGAGCGAGGTCATGAGTTTCAGCCGTTCGATCTTTTGCGCAAAACGCCCGGCAGCGACCCAGCCGATGCGGTAGCCGGGGGCCAGGCTCTTGGCGAATGAACCGCAGTGCATCACCAGCCCCTCGGTGTCGAAGGCCTTGGCCGGTTTCGGCGCCTGTTGACCGTAATAGAGCTCGGCATAGACGTCGTCTTCGATCAGCGGCACCTGATGGCTGCGCAACAACTCCACCAGTTCGCGTTTTTTGGCTTCGGGCATGGTCGCGCCCATGGGGTTCTGAAAACTGGTCATGCACCAACAAGCCTTGATCGGGTGGCGCTCCAGGGTTTGCGCGAGCGCGCCAAGGTCGATGCCGTCGCGCGGGTGCACGGGGATTTCCACGGCTTTGAGCTTCAAGCGTTCCAGCACTTGCAGGCAGGCGTAGAACGCTGGCGCTTCAATGGCCACCAGGTCGCCAGGTTCGGTGACGGCTTGCAGGCACAGGTTCAGGGCTTCCAGCGCGCCGTTGGTGATCAGCAGCTCTTCGATGGGCAGCATCAGCCCGCCGACCATGTAGCGCAGGGCGATTTGTCGACGCAGTTGCGGGTTGCCCGGCGACATGTCGGTGACCACCATGCGCGGGTCCATGTCCCGGGCGGCACTGGCCAGGGAGCGCGACAGCCGTTGCAACGGGAACAGGGCAGGGCTGGGGAAGGCCGAGCCGAAGGGCACGGTGTTCGGGTCCTTGATCGAGTCGAGGACCGAGAACACCAGTTCGCTGGACGTCGACTCGGTGGATTCGTTGACCTGACTGCTGATGACCGGCTCGGAAAACGGGCTCGGTGCATGGGCGTTGACGAAGTAGCCGGAACGCGGCCGGGCGCGGATCAGGCCGCGGCGTTCGAGCAGGTAATAGGCCTGGAACACCGTGGACGGGCTGACGCCGTAGGTCTGGCTGGCGTAGCGCACCGAAGGCACACGCTGGCCGGGGCCGAGGACGCCGGAGCGGATCAGTTCAGCGATGTCGTCGGCGAATTTTTCGTAGCGTTTCATCGGGTGCCTGGATGGGTGTCATTCAGAAATATCGAGGTGATTTGTTCGCGGGCAAGCCTCGCTCCTACAGCGAATGGCAGCATCGCAGTCTAAGGGATCAACGGTTCATCGGCGCAACAAACCGGCTCTTGGCCACGCTATAAATATCGGGCTCGTCACCGTCGACAATCTTGAAGCTGATGCTCTGCGACCCGCTGCTCGGCCGTTCGCTCATCATCGCCACCGACACCGGCACATCGACTATCTCGCCAGGCGCCAGGCTCAGCTCGGTCTTGCCCTGGAGCTGGAAGCCGTCGCCATCGACCAGGGTCACCCGGTAGTCCTGCCGTTGCTGGGTCTTGTTGATGACCTTCAGGCTATAGATGTTTTCAATCTGGCCCTGACTGTTCTCGCGAAACAGGCCCCGGTCCTTGCTCACGTCCAGCGAGACCATCGGCCGTTCCACCAGCGCCAGGGCGAGGGCGCCGATCATCACCAGCAGCACCGCGGTATAACCGATCAGCCGTGGCCGCAGCAGCCGGGTCTTGCCACCCTGCAACTCATGCTCCGAGGTATAGCTGATCAGCCCAGGGGCATAGCCCATCTTGTCCATGATCGAATCGCAGGCGTCGATGCATGCGGCGCAACCGATGCACTCCATCTGTAAACCGTCGCGGATGTCGATGCCGGTGGGGCAGACCTGCACGCAGAGCTGGCAGTCGATGCAATCGCCGAGTCCGACTGTAGCCGGTACCACCTCGCGTTTGCGCGGGCCCCGGTGTTCCGCCACGGCGACGTCATAGGAAATGGTCAGGGTGTCTTTGTCGAACATCACGCTCTGGAACCGGGCATACGGGCACATGTGCATGCACACCGCCTCGCGCAGCCAGCCGGCGTTGATGTAAGTGGCACCGGTGAAAAACACCACCCAGAACAGGCTGACGCCGCCCATTTGCAAAGTCAGCAATTCTTCGGCCAGCGGCCGGATTGGCGTGAAGTAACCGACAAAGGTCAGGCCGGTCAACAGGCTGATGGCCAGCCACAGGGTGTGCTTGATCGAGCGCCGGATCAGTTTGTTCAGGCCCCAGGGCGCGGCTTGCAGCTTGATGCGCTGGTTGCGTTCGCCCTCGGTGATCTTCTCGCACCACATGAAGATCCAGGTCCAGGAGCTCTGGGGGCAGGTGTAGCCGCACCAGACCCGCCCGGCGAACACGGTGATTGCAAACAAGCCGAATGCGGCGATGATCAGCAACGCCGAGAGCAGGATGAAATCCTGCGGCCAGAAGGTCGCGCCAAAGATGTGGAATTTGCTTTCGGACAAGTCCCAGAGCACCGCCTGGCGGCCGCCCCAGTTCAACCACACGGTGCCGAAAAACAGCAGGAACAGAAACCCGGCGCCGCTCATGCGCAGCGTACGGAACAGGCCGGTGAAACTGCGGGTGTGGATCAGGTTGTCGCTGGACTTGGCCTTCATCTGTGGACGCGAAGGCTCGAAGCTTTGTACGGGCGGGACACTTTCCAGGGTTCGGACGGGAATTCTATCGCTCATGGTCTGTCGCTCATCAGCCTCCATCAGGCGTGAGCACTATGCGCGGCGATCTGTTTGCATAACAGACTCAGATATTGCAATAAAAAGCGGATCAGATGGCCTGGAACCCACTGGCTGCGACAACTTGAAGCATCCAGTACAGCGCGATGCCGACGCCTGCATCAGGCGCCGGGAGGCATTGTCGAGGTGATTCGGTCAAATCACCGAATCACTGTCGGTGGCCTTCAAATGCCGGCGACCGTCCACGGCACCTGCTACGGTCAATGCATCGGCTTCCGCTTCGGTGATGTAGATGTGCTGACCATTGATGTCCACCGCCGACATGGCCTTTTCAGGGTCAGTAACGATGGTGACGTCGGGACACAGACGAATTTCTTCGCCGTTCTCGGTGGTAAAGAAGCAGGTCTGGTTTTCGATGCGTACCGTCATGGGAGGTGTCCTTTATTCGGCGGGTTCTAAACTGTTAGGACGTAATTGACGGACATCGTTCTGTGCAACCGATTAATGGTCGCCGCGGTCCACCCCCTATCGAGCCATTCATTACAAGGATTGCACCATGAACGCCTGGTGGCATGAGGTTTGGGTGACCCTGCAAGCGGAGTTCGCCGACATCACGGATGCGTCACAGCTGACCCGCATCACCGTGCGCTTGTTGATGGCCGCGCTGCTGGGCGGGATTCTCGGTTTCGAACGCGAGCAGAAGGGCAAGGCCGCCGGGGTGCGCACCCACATGCTGGTGGCGCTGGGGGCGGCGCTGTTTGTGCTGGTGCCGCAGATGTCCGGCTCCCAGGCCGACGCCATGAGCCGGGTCGTGCAGGGCGTGATCGCCGGGATCGGCTTTCTTGGCGCCGGAACCATCCTGAAAAACCAGGAGGGCGATGAAGGCCACGTCAAAGGCCTGACCACCGCCGCCGGCTTGTGGATGACCGCGGCCATCGGCGTTTCAGCCGGGTTGGGGCGCGAGGCGACAGCGGTGCTCAGTACCTTGCTGGCATTGATGATCCTAGGGGTGATGCCCAAGATCGTGAAGATCTTCGAGAAAGATGACATCACCTGTAGGAGCTGGCTTGTGTAGGAGCTGGCTTGCAGCGAAGGCGTCCTAAGGAGTGCGTCGCATGATCTGACGGCCCCTTCGCTGGCAAGCCAGCTCCTACATTGGATCTTTCATCGGTCAGGGAGATTGTGTTCAGGGTTTGACGATCACCGGCGGCATCGTCTCCGGTGGTTCTTCCCGTGGCGGTGGGGTGGTGCCCGGCGGCTCCTGTTCAGGCACCGGTTCCGGTTCGGTCGGTGGAATCGTTGGACTGTCAATGTTTGGATCGGGTGTTTTAGCTGGGACGGGAATAACCATCGTTGAAGCCTCCTTGTGGCACATGGCGTAAGACGTGCTTAAGTGGATTGACCGTTGCACAGAGGAATTGATTCCACGAAATTTCATCAGTTTGTAGGGACCGTTCTTGCTTGAAAACTCCACCTCCTTCGGGGTTAAATCTCGATTGAATACCCGAAGTCAATTTCGCACGCCGGTTGACCACCTCGCATTCCCCAGTTTTCAGCGTCATGTTCTTTCAATAGGATCAACACTGAATGTGCAGGGAGGCGGAGCTGTTCTGTCAAAGCATCACAAATGGTTTGATATAGCTGACGTTTGGATTCAAGTGTGCGCCCCTTGAACAGCGTTATTTCTATTTGGATGAACTCCGTACAATCACCGGGTGCTCGGAAGTCCTGAGCTTCGTAGGTTTGATATCGCGCCTGTAGTTCCTCGTCAGTAACTTTGAAGACCTGCTTTAAGCAACGATAAATCGTTTCGATTACCGCACGGCGAACAACCGCACTGCGCTGGACCGTATCTTCTATTCGTATTATGGGCATACCTCACCTCAATTGGAGCTGCGTGCGGATGTCGTAGAGAGGACGTCGACCAGTAATCCTCGATGCCCATACAAACGATGAGAGAGTAACCATTCGAGGGCCGCGGAAGCGTCCGCGGCAGGCTTGTCCTGAGACAGTTTGAAACGTCCTTCTACATGTTCGGGCTGAATCTTAAGGCTCCGGATATGATGTAGGTTAGCCATAACTCGAGCGTCATCGGGGTCGAAACGATAATCCGTCTCTTTCGTTGACAAGCGCTCGGCGGTTTGCTGCAGGGTATCGAGGTTTTGGCTAGGGTTACTCGAAACAGTAATTTGCGCTTGCATATGAACGGCCAGGTAATTCCATGTTGGCAGCTGGTTGGAAACGTAGGCGTGGGGAGGGATATAAGCCGACGGTCCCATGAAGATGATCTGGCAACTGAGACGTTGCGTTTTATTGAATTGAGGGTTTTTGACGTCCACGTGTCCGAACAGCGAGCCGTCAGACTGACGCAATAACGGAATATGACTGGAAATAAACACGTCCTCCTGTCTGGACGTGATAGTTGCCAAGGGGAAGGCGTCGATGAAGCGATCAATCAGTTGCTGCTCGGTTGATCGGTGATGGGGATAATGAAACGGGCAAGTAGGCATAAGCATGTTCTCGCAGAAATAAAAAAGAATTAAAAAAGAAGTTCAAAGTGTGCATAGGGTTGGCATTCTGTGCAGCGATATCACCATGTGCTTAGCACTCGTGGTTCGGTGGGTTATGTCTGCAGAAATGGTGGACGCAGCACCCACTGGCCCACACAATTGCTCAACGAAGTCTGCCCAATTATTGTCGAGCGGGCTGCTCTGCCAAGCCCAGTTGTCTGACGAGTGATTGAACAATGGTCTTTGAGCGCAGTGCGAGCAGACTGAAGGATCCCGCGTCGCCCATACCGTGTGACGACTCACACAACCCATTGAGGTACGCAGGCGGTCCCTCAATTAGATCAATCCGATAATCGCGTCCTATAGAAAATCCGTCCAACTGATTGTCGGCGGCGAAGCGCCGCAATAAAGGCGGAAAGGGCTCTTGCCTATCGCCTCCACCGAGATCGAGAAAACCAGTGGCAAGAATGACCAAGTCGAAGGTCTGCTGATGGGTTCCGCCCTCCAAATAGTGGAGACTTTCTATTTCCAGCCCAATCGCCGACGGCCTGCAAGCCTGAATTTCCTCGCACGTGCGCAGTTGCAAACGGCGATCCCCAAACAGCGACTGCTCGTAACGGCGCACATACAACTGATTCAAGACATCAATGTCGGCGGAGGAATAGTTGGTGTTCACAAGCTCTTTACGTAGCCGCTCTTTGTGTTTGGCGCTAGCGTGATAAAAGGTGTCGACGAATGAGGGGAAATACACTTCTTCGGAAAATGGGCTGGTGTCCTTCTGGCGATAGCCGAAATTGCGTGTGTACCCTACGACTTCGCGCACGCCGAATTGCTCGCTGGCATGAAGCAAAATCTCCACGGAACTTTGACTACCTCCAATTACAGCGATGCGACATTTTCCCGCAGTTGCGGCCACAGCGTCCGCAAGGGCCGGCAAGTAGTCGTTGAGATGGCGTACGCGCACGTCATCCAAGCCCGCGAAAGGCGCCGGGATATGGGGCGTGCGTCCGGGCGCGATTACCAGGGAGCGGGCGTGTAATACTCGTCCCTCGGTGCAGTGCACCTTGAAGTGGGGGCTGGAGCCTTCAGAAGCGCAAACCGCCTCAACAGCATCAGCTTGGCAACCATAAAGCACTCGGTCACCAAAGAACCCGGCGACCCAGCTGACGTAATGGGCGTACTCGGCGCGCAACGGATAGTGCAAAGGTAGGTTCAGGTGTTCATAAAGCCGATCATGCTCGTACAAGAAATTGGTGAAGGTATAACGACTGCGTGGATTACGCGGCGTGACTAGGTCGCGAAGCGGATGATTCTGTATGTCGGAGCCTGGTAACAGCATGTTGGGCTGCCAAAATGAATCCAGACGCTTCTCAACAAAAGCTACGCGCAGATGCGGGGCCAACTCCTCCAAAGCAATCGCCAGTGCGATATTTGCTGGTCCGAATCCGATGCCGAGCACATCAACTATCGAAGTGGGGGATGTCATGCCTGTACCTCCATCATATTGACTGGAGGTATGACCCGCGCAGCCGAGTGATTGTGTTGGGTAAGGACTCGGTCCAGGCGCTCTAGTATCTGCTCGACTTGCAGGCTGCTAATCACTAACGGAGGGAGAAAACGCAGTACCGCGCCGTGGCGACCGCCGGTCTCTATGAGCAATCCGTCTTCAAGACAAGCGCGCTTCACGCTGGACGCCAAGTCGCCAGCTGCTTGAGGATGGCCTTGCGAATCAATCTGACCATTCGGATCGACCAGCTCCATCCCCAGCATTAGACCTCGCCCACGTACGTCACCGATACACGCATGTTGGCTTTTCAGCTTTAGCAGGCCTTCGCGTAGTTGGTCGCCAACGGTACGGACATGTTCCAGCAGGCCCTCTTCGCGAATGAACTCAAGTGTTGCGGCGCCGCTGACCAACGCAATTTGGTTACCCCTGAACGTGCCTGCGTGGGCGCCGGGCTTCCACTGATCGTACTGCTCTCGATAAAGCAATAACGACAGGGGGTAACCGCCGCCGATGGCTTTTGATAACAGAATTGCATCGGGGATGATTCCGGATTGCTGAAAAGCGAAGACGTCGCCGCTGCGGCCAATACCGCTCTGAATTTCGTCCACCACCAGAGGCACTTGATGGCGTTCGGTGATTTCCCTCACCTGACGCATCCAATGGGCACTCGCGGGTATGCAACCGCCTTCCCCCTGAATGGCCTCCAGCAACACCATCGCTGGTTTGCTAACTCCGCTTTCAGGATCGCTCAGCACGCTTTCGAGACAAGCGAGGCTAAGCCGTTCAGTTTCATGGGCGCTAATGCCCGCACCAAATGGGCTACGGAAGGCATAGGGGTAAGGCAGGAAATGCACCTCGCCCGGTAGACCACTGATTGCTTGCTTGGGCGCCAGATTGCCCATCATGCCCAAGGTACCGTGCGTCATGCCGTGGTAGGCGCCCTGAAAAACGATAACCGGGCGCCGTCCAGTGACGGTTTTGAAAAGTTTGAGGGCTGCCTCAGCCGCATCCGCACCGGTGGGGCCACAGAGCTGGAATTTCGCTTGTGTGGCAAATGCAGGAGGGAGTACTTCGAAGAGTTCGTGCACGAAGTGCAATTTAGCCGGAGTAGCAATATCCAGAGCCTGTTGCAGCTGGCCGGATTGTAGAAACTCCATGACACGGTCTTGAACAAATGGGTGATTGTGCCCGAGCGGCAGCGCGCCCGCGCATGCCAGGCAGTCAAGGTAGCGACGACCATCGCTATCAATCACTTCTGCGCCAGCGCCGTAACTCAATATTCTGGGGATGGTGTTTGCGTATGTACGGGCGTTGGACTCCCGACTTGCAAGCAGTTGCAAAGATTGAAGTGTCATGGGAAACAGTCCTTGTCAGATCGAAACGGTTTTAATCGTAGGTTTGAGGCCGTCAAGCGAAGCGGCCTCACCAAGAGCTCGAATCCAGCGGCGATACTCCAGCCCCATGCGATCGCTCACAACGTGCATTTCGGCGTGAGCGTCAAGAGGCAGCCGAGCAGGGCGCTGGGATTCAACGATGTGCCGGTCTTGCTCGAAAACCATATTTTGGCGTGACAGTATCTGTTCGAGGCTGAGATCGGTACCGAAGTTAATGGCAACAATCAGCCAGATGATGCATTGCGCTTCGTCCACGGGAGTGGCGTTGAAAAAGGTGCAGAAGCGCTCGGTTTCGCCGGTCTTTTTCATAAAGTAAGCGGTGGTGGGGTTGAATACCGAATAGCTATAGCGTGCGTTAATCGGTATCCCGCGATGGTCGCCATAGGGCTGAAAAACGCTGATTTCAGAGGAGTGCAAGCCACGCTCATCCTTGTGAACAGTGTATTTCTTCAGCGGCTCCGGAGCATCCGGCAACCCATTGAGGTTGGCGTGGACGAATGGAAAATGTGAGGCGTCGATAAAGTTCTCAACCGACCGTAACGCATTCGCCTCATAGCAGTATGGCCCGGCGTAAACCTTGCGGTACCTGACATCATCCCATTGTGGGAATTCCGGTAAAGGTCGTTGCGGTGTCTTCAAGCTGACCCAAATGTAGCCATAGCGTTCCTGAGCAAGATGGCGATAGACGAGTCGTTGCGACGCAGGCCCGCTTTGCTCCGGATGAGCTGGCACTCGCGTGCACTGCCCCTCAGGGTTGTAGCGCCAGCCATGATATGGGCACTCGATCTCTCCTTTTTTGATGTGCCCTAATGACAAACGCGCCCCACGGTGCCCGCAGTAGTCTTGCCAGGCATGCACCTGGCCTGTGTCGTCACGCCATAGAACCAAGTCGTTGCCCAACAATCGCGCTGCCTTGGGTTGCTCCGAGCCAACGTCCAAACTTGGGCACACCACATGCCATTGTCCCAACAAAGCTTGGTAGTCAATAGCGTCACGATTCCAATTACCGGTATAGATCATCGATATCTCCAATATTCACGCACGCAAGCTCGGATACCGTCGTAAGGGGCGTCCAGTGTTTGTGGATTTCATCGAGTTTCGCTTTGAAGTGGATTAAACTGCCAGCCGGGAACTTTCCAACCACTCTCGTCATAATCGTCAAGGCATTGATCGACCAGCGACGTGCACTGGTCCATCACACCTGCTGACTCGCAATGACGCAGCATGTCGAGGCGCACCTGTTCATTATTGCCGGCATAGTTGTTTTCATAGAGTTCGTGGCGACCCGCAAACTCACTGCCTAGCGCGTCCCATAGAAGCTTGATGAGCTTCATGCGTTCTGAGGCACTTTGATGGTTGCCCTGATAATAGTCGTCGATCAAAGGCCGTATCTGCGGGTTCGCCATATCCAACCAACTGGCCACCTGCATAATCGGCGCACCGCCCAAGATGGTGTTGAACACCGGTTTGAGTTGACTCATGATCTGCGTTCCAAAGTAGCGGACAGTCGCAGCGGCCTCAAGACGCGGTACAACCGAGCCGTCTTTTCGTACTTCAGGGGATTGGCATAAGTTTTCGGTCAGCGCCCATAATATATTGCGTAGTGCGACGATTTCTGCGAGGCGCGTTCGTACCCCGCGAAACTCGGAAGATCCATTTGAAGCCAGTACCTTGGCCAACAGACCACAGATGAAGTCCAGCTTCACCGCCAGGCGGGTACCCGATTGCAGTGGATAACGATTCAAAAAACCTGACGCGCGATAGAAACTTCGAGCGCGCTCGATGTCGCGATAAATAAGTACGTTTTCCCAAGGAACCAATACGCCGTCGAAGATAAGTGCCGAATCGTTCTCATCAAATCGGCTCGACAGAGGATGATCGAAAGGACTCATGGATGCTGCCTCGTAAGAGCGGCGGCACATGACTTTAAGGTTGGGTGCGTTCATCGGCAGTATAAAACACAGGGCGAAATCTTCTTCCGCGCCAGCCTGATAATGAGTCGCGCTGTTTTGGGCTACGAAGGTTGCATTGGACAACGCGGCACTGGTGGCAACCATCTTGACACCCCGCACTATCATGCCTTCGTCCGTCTCTTTTTCTACGTGCAAGTAGATGTCGCGCATTTGAGCAGCGCTGTGAGCACGGCCTACCGGCGGATTGACCAGAACATGGTTGAGAAACAGCACCTTTCGCGCACTTTTCTGATACCACGACAAGGCATTATGGTGAAACGGCTCGTATAAATCAGGGTTAGAGCGCAAAGTTGCGGTAAACCCAGCCTTGTAATCAGGAGTGCGTCCCATGAATCCGTATGAAAGTCGTGCCCATTGGGCAATGGCATCCCGGGCACGTAACAAATCATCAGAGGAGCGCGATGGCATAAAGTAACGATGGGTTCGATAACCGTCAGGATCAATATCAGTCATCAGGTCCAGAGTCGACGGAGCATGCAGGGCATCGTAAAGACGCGAAAGTGAGTAGGCACTATTACGAAAAGCTGGGTGCTTTGCGACATTTCTCACACGCTCGCCGTAAATGTATATTTCTCGACCATCATCAAGGCTGTCGAGGAAGTCCGGTCCTGTCATCATCTCGTTATGCACGATTTTTTTCATCACGTCGACCTTGTTTGTTAGTTTTGCAATCAGAAAAAACAACGTTTGAACTGCAGGTAAATCAGAGAAGAAAACGAACTATCAGAGTGATGCCAGATGCAAGAATCATCACATTGATAAATTTAAGGAATTGCGTTTTGGATATATTCAAAGTAATTCGGCGCCCGACGGTTACGCCAATCAACATTCCAGGGGCCAAAAACAATGCTAGCCATAACAAGCTGGTGTCCGCGTACACGCCTGCGAACACAAACATCACCACGCGAATCAGGGTGCTGAGGCTGATGAGGGTGGTTTGGGTAATACGCATGGACTCTTTGTTTGGCAGTCGTCCGCTCAGATAGATCGCATAGATAAATCCACCGCTGCCAAACAAGGCACTGAAAATTCCTCCGATGGTGCCAAGCGGGATGGCGGCCTGTGGGGTGAAGGTGCGCTGCGGTTTAACACCACTTAGCGAGTAGAGGGCGTAACCGGTGACAAAGATACCCAGCGCCGGCAGAAGGACTTCCGGGCGTGTGGTAAGTAAAATTGCCGCGCCTACTAGGCTTCCAAGTATCATCACCGGCACCAACCGCCGCAATTCGGCCCGGTCGGCGTTATGTCCGTCACGACTGACGTTGATCAACGCCGCGAACAGATCCATTAACGCTAGCAACGGCACTATTTTGGCAATGGGGATGAACAGCGCCAGCATCGGACTTGCCACCAGTGCCGTACCAAAACCGGCAATCCCGAAGATGATGTAGGCACAGAGCAGCGTAACGAAAATCACGACGAAGCCGGTCATGCCAATAGGAATAATATCGCTCATTATAGAAGTCCTCCATTTCCATTATTAGAACAAGAACCGAGAAGTGCCTGGTCCAGCTTTTCGAGCCTCATGTTGTTTTGTTGTTCGTGGAGTCCGCACTTGAAATCAAGCGGCGCAGTTAGATTTAGTTGATTTTGGTGCTAAGTGCAAGTTGGCGACTTATTTCGTGTAGGAATATTCACTCAGTCAATGGAGATAATTCTTACAATGCAAATGGAGTTTTCTTTATCGTGATTTACGTGTTTAAGGGTGGGTAGAAATAGCCAAGTGTTACTCCATTAAAAAATCACGCTTTAGTTTTCTGTTAAGTGAGAAGCTGGATAGCCTGCATGTTCATTTGTAGGCTAAGTAGGCTCCTTTGTAGGACTAAACAGGCAATACTGCTCAAGACTGATATCTATACCCACAAAAAAAACGACAGACGGTACTCCTCATGGCAGAGATATCGGCTCCAGGAACGACTCTCGGCATCTATAGCTATGCTCGTTACAAGCCTTCGGCGGACCGCCCATTGGATGTCGCCGATAAAGCTATGAATACCGATCTGTCAGTCGAGCAGAATTCATAGGCTGGTCCGGGTAGGGTAATCGATGCTAGGGGGTGTTCAGTCGAAATTGGAATGCCATGAACATGGCCTCGTTTCTGCTAGCTGGTCAGGACTCCGGCAGGGCTTAGCGCGGCTTCTGCTTTTTTGATCGAGACGGCAACTGGTGAATCTTTTGATGAACTTTTACCCGCGCCCGTCGCTCGGAACCTAAGTGAGTTCATTCCGGGGCCGACGGCCTTGCGCGAATGGCGACCAAGCACAAGAGCGTCCATGGGGCGTAAAGGAGAGATGCTCGATGACTGCTGAAAAACCGACAGAGCTCAACTACAACCCGCATATGCCGCTGTCGCAGGCTTTGCTGCTGCCGCGCATCGCGATCGAAAACACCATGCCGACACTCGATGGCGGGCAGTTTGCCGTCAAGGCCGTGGCGGGGCAGGACGTGGTGGTGACCAGCAAGGTGTTTGCCGATGGCCACGATCAACTGGCCGTGCGGGTGCGCTGGCGTGCCGATGGCGACGAGACCTGGCAAACCGAGGTCATGACCAGCCTGGGCAATAATGGCTGGCGGGGCCAGTTCCATGTGGTGGAGCAGGGCCGTTACGTCTTTTGTATCCAGGCCTGGATCGATCAGTTTGCCAGCTTCCGCTACGAGCTGGAGAAGAAGCACCTGGCGGGCGTGCCCATCAGCCTCGAGTTGCAGGAAGGCCGCAACCAGGTCCAGCAGGCGGCGGAGCGTGCGGAAGGCCAGTTGAGCGAGGACCTGGCGGCGCTGCACCATGAATTGTCCGGGCTGCTCGAAACCGAGCAGGTCGCGCTGTTCATGCACCAGCGCAGTGCCGAGTTGATGGCCCAGGCCGATCACCGCGCCTATTTGAGCCTCAGCCCCGAATATCCGCTGGATGTCGAGCGCGGATTGGCGCAGTTCGCCAGTTGGTATGAATTGTTTCCACGCTCGATCACCGATGACCCGGCCCGCCACGGCACCTTCAACGATGTGCACTCGCGGCTGCCGATGATCCAGGACATGGGCTTCGACGTGCTGTATTTCCCGCCGATCCACCCGATCGGCCGCAGTTACCGCAAAGGCCCCAACAACTCCCTCACCGCAGGCCCCAACGATCCGGGCAGTCCCTATGCCATTGGCAGCGAAGAGGGCGGGCACGAGGCGATTCACTCGGAGCTGGGCACGCGCGAAGACTTCCGCCGCCTGGTCGCTGCTGCCGCTGACCACGGGTTGGAAATCGCCCTCGATTTCGCCATCCAGTGTTCCCAGGACCATCCGTGGCTCAAACAGCACCCGGGCTGGTTCAACTGGCGGCCGGACGGCACGATCAAGTATGCCGAAAACCCGCCGAAGAAATACCAGGACATTGTCAACGTCGACTTCTATGCCACCGATGCGATTCCCAGTCTCTGGGTTGAGTTGCGCGACATCGTGTTCGGTTGGGTCGAGGAGGGCGTGAAGATCTTTCGCGTCGACAACCCGCACACCAAGCCGCTGCCGTTCTGGCAATGGCTGATCGCCGATGTGCGGGCGTTGCACCCGGAAGTGATGTTCCTCGCCGAAGCTTTCACTACGCCGGCGATGATGGCGCGGCTGGGCAAGGTCGGTTACACCCAGAGCTACACCTACTTCACCTGGCGTAACACCAAGGCCGAGCTGGCGACCTATCTCACCGAACTGAACGAGTCGCCGTGGCGCGAGTGCTACCGGCCGAACTTCTTCGTCAACACGCCGGACATCAACCCGGCGTTCCTGCATGAAAGCGGGCGTGCCGGGTTTCTGATTCGCGCGGCACTGGCGACCATGGGCTCCGGCCTGTGGGGCATGTATTCGGGGTTCGAGCTCTGTGAAGCGGCCCCCGTGCCGGGCAAGGAGGAATACCTCAACTCCGAGAAGTATGAAATCCGCCCGCGGGACTTCACCGCACCGGGCAATATCATTGCCGAAATCGCCCAGCTCAACCGGATTCGCCGGCAGAACCCGGCCCTGCAGACGCACCTGGGGCTGAAGGTCTACAACGCCTGGAACGACAACATCCTGTATTTCGGCAAACGCAGTGCCGACGGCAGTAATTTCATTCTGGTGGCGGTGAGCCTGGATCCGCATAACGTCCAGGAAGCGAATTTCGAATTACCGTTGTGGGAAATGGGATTACCCGACGACGCCAGCAGCCAGGGCGAGGACCTGATGAGCGGCCATCGCTGGACGTGGCACGGCAAGGACCAGTTCATGCGAATCGATCCGGCGCATCTGCCGTTCGGGATCTGGCGCTTCACCGTATAAAGACATGCGCTTCAAATGTGGGAGCGGGCTTGCTCGCGAAGGCGGAGGGTGTCAGGCAGCATCAATGCCGACTGACACTCCCTCTTCGCGAGCAAGCCCGCTCCCACAGGACAGCGGTGTCATTGGGTTTGCACTCGGCTCCGCAGTAAATTTGAATTCAACAGGAGTTTCAAATGGCGAAGAAACCCAAGGCAGCCACCTTTATCAAGGATCCGCTCTGGTACAAGGATGCAGTGATCTATCAGGTTCACGTCAAATCGTTTTTCGACTCCAACAATGATGGGATCGGCGATTTTCCCGGTCTTATCGCCAAACTCGATTACATTGCCGACCTCGGCGTCAATACCGTCTGGCTGTTGCCCTTCTACCCCTCGCCACGGCGCGACGACGGCTATGACATCGCCGAATACCGTGGCGTGCATTCCGATTACGGCACCATGGCCGATGCCAAGCGTTTCATTTCCGAGGCCCACAAACGAGGCCTGCGGGTTATTACCGAGCTGGTCATCAACCATACCTCGGATCAGCACGCCTGGTTCCAGCGCGCACGCAAGGCCAAGAAAGGTTCGGCGGCGCGGGATTTCTACGTCTGGTCCGATGACGATCACAAATACGACGGCACCCGCATCATCTTTCTCGACACCGAGAAGTCCAACTGGACCTGGGATCCGGTGGCCGGCCAGTATTTCTGGCACCGCTTCTATTCGCACCAGCCGGACCTGAACTTCGACAACCCGCAAGTCATGAAAGCCGTGCTGTCGGTCATGCGCTACTGGCTGGACATGGGTATCGATGGCTTGCGCCTGGATGCGATTCCGTACCTGATCGAACGTGACGGCACCAACAACGAAAACCTGCCCGAGACCCACGACGTCCTCAAGCAGATCCGTGCCGAAATCGACGCCAACTACCCGGACCGCATGCTCCTGGCCGAGGCCAACCAATGGCCGGAAGATACCCAGCTGTACTTTGGCGACACCGACGCCAAAGGCCTGAATGGCGATGAGTGCCACATGGCGTTCCACTTCCCGCTGATGCCGCGCATGTACATGGCGCTGGCCCAGGAAGACCGTTTCCCGATCACTGACATCCTGCGCCAGACCCCGGAAATTCCGGCCAACTGCCAGTGGGCGATTTTCCTGCGCAACCATGATGAGCTGACGCTGGAAATGGTCGCCGACAAGGAGCGTGACTACCTGTGGAATTACTACGCGGCCGACCGTCGGGCGCGGATCAACCTGGGCATCCGCCGCCGCCTGGCGCCGTTGATGGAGCGCGACCGCCGCCGCGTCGAGCTGCTCAACAGCCTGCTGCTGTCGATGCCCGGCACGCCGACCCTGTATTACGGCGATGAAATCGGCGTGGGCGACAACATCTACCTCGGCGACCGCGACGGTGTGCGCACCCCGATGCAATGGTCGATCGACCGTAACGGCGGTTTCTCCCGCGCCGACCCGGCGAGCCTGGTGCTGCCGCCGATCATGGACCCGCAATATGGCTACCTCTCGGTCAACGTCGAAACCCAGGCCGGCGACCCGCACTCGCTGTTGAACTGGACGCGGCGCATGCTCGCCGTGCGCAAGCAGTCCAAGGCCTTCGGGCGCGGCACCCTGAAAATGCTCTCGCCGAGCAACCGCCGGATCCTCGCGTATACCCGTGAATACAGCGGGCCGGACGGCAAGTACGAAATCATCCTGTGCGTCGCCAACGTCTCGCGCAGTGCGCAGGCGGCGGAACTGGACCTGTCCGCCTACGCCGGCATGGTGCCGGTGGAGATGCTGGGCGGTAACGCCTTCCCGCCGATCGGCCAGTTGAATTTCCTGCTGACCCTGGCGCCTTACGGTTTTTACTGGTTTGGACTCGCCGCGGAGAATCAAATGCCCAGTTGGCACGTAGAACCGGCGCAAAGCCTTCCGGACTTCACGACGCTGGTATTGAAGAAACGCATGGAAGAACTGCTCGAAGCGCCATCACGCGCCACGATGGAGCAGGGCATCTTGCCCAACTGGTTGCAAAACCGCCGCTGGTTCGCGGGCAAGGACGCGGCCATCGACAAGGTCCACCTGGCCTATGGCGTGCGCTTCGGCGATGCGCAGCATCCGGTGCTGCTCAGTGAAATCGAAGTCACCAGCGGCGGCCAGACCAGCCGTTACCAATTGCCGTTCGGCTTCATTGTCGATGATCAGGTCGGCCCCGCCTTGCCGCAGCAACTGGCACTGTCGCGGGTGCGACGCGGGCCGCAGGTCGGCTTGATCACCGATGCGTTCGCCCTGGAAAACTTCATCCGCACGGTGGTGCAGGGCATGCAGAACAACACCCTGTTGCCGTCGGATGGCGGCGAGATCCGTTTCGAAGCCACCGACGAACTGGACAAGCTGGGGCTCACGGCTGAGCCGGAAGTGCGTTACCTGTCCGCCGAACAGTCCAACAGTTCGGTGGTGGTCGGCAGCAGCATGGTGCTCAAGCTGATCCGTAAAGTCGCCTCGGGTGTGCACCCGGAACTGGAAATGAGCGCGTACCTGACCGAAGCCGGTTTCGCCAATATTTCGCCGCTGCTGGGCTCGGTGATTCGCCGCGATGCGGCGGGCGAGGACAATCTGTTGATGATCGCCCAGGGTTACCTGAGCAATCAGGGGGATGCCTGGGAATGGACGCAGAACAACCTGGAACGGGCGTTGCGTGATGAATTGGCCGACGCCATGTCCGAGCAGGAACAGCACTACAACGCCCTCGGCGAGCTGAAGGATTTCGCCGGCATGCTCGGCCAGCGCCTGGGGGAAATGCACCAGGTGCTGGCGGCACCGACCGACAACCCGGACTTCGCGCCGCACGTCACCACGCAGAAGGAGGCACTGGCCTCGGCCAAGGATGTGGCGGCACAGCTGGAAAACGCCCTGAAATTGCTCAAGCAGCATCAAAGCGAACTGAACCCGGCGGACAAAACCCTGGTCAGTCGTTTACTGGACAACAAAAAAGCCGTGCTCAGCCACGTCCAGGAGTTGGGCAAAAAGGCCGCCGGCGGCCTGCGGATCCGGGTCCACGGCGACTTGCACCTCGGTCAGGTCCTGGTGATCAAGGGCGATGCGTACCTGATCGACTTCGAAGGCGAGCCGGCGCGGCCGCTGCACGAGCGTCGGGGCAAACACAGTCCTTATAAAGATGTGAGTGGCGTGTTGCGTTCCTTCGACTACGCCGCGGCGATGACGATCAACGTGCACAACGTCGACAACACCGACCTGGCCCAAGCCGCTCGCCAGCGCGTCGCCGAACGCTATTTAAATGAAGCACGACAAGCATTTATCGACGCTTATCGGCTGGCTGCAGCTAGTCTTGCTCATGCGTGGCAAGATCCGGAAGGCGAGGACGCCGCGCTGGCGTTGTTCGGTCTGGAGAAGGCGGCTTATGAGGTGGCGTACGAGGCTGAAAATCGCCCCACATGGTTGCCCGTGCCACTGCACGGTTTATATGGGCTATTGAGTGGGCTTAAACCCTTTTCCGATTTTGATGGAGAGTAGTCATGAGTTTCTCGAACAGGGATCAGGGTCACGCTAAAGAAGCGCTGCTGCCCAATGCACGGGATATCGATGCTCTGGTACGTGCCGAGCATCATGACCCTTTTGCAATTCTCGGCCCCCACGGCGATGGCGCCGGCGGGCAATTCATTCGGGCCTATCTGCCGGACGCCTTGAGCGTGCAGGTAGTGGCCAGGGACTCCGGGGAGGAACTCGGCACCCTCGAGGCCACCCAGACACCCGGGTTGTTTGTCGGGCACTTCGATCGGGCCCAGCCGTATCTGCTGCGCACCCGCTGGGCGGGTGGCGAACAACTGTCCGAAGACCCTTACAGCTTTGGCCCGTTGCTCGGCGAGATGGACTTGTACCTGTTCGCCGAGGGCAACCATCGCGACCTCAGTGCGTGCCTAGGTGCGCAACTGAAGACAGTCGACGGTGTCGACGGCGTGCGCTTTGCCGTATGGGCCCCGAACGCCCGGCGGGTGTCGGTGGTCGGTGACTTCAACAACTGGGACGGTCGCCGCCACCCCATGCGTCTGCGCCATCCCACCGGCGTCTGGGAAGTCTTCATCCCGCGCATGCAGGCAGGGGAGGCCTATAAATACGAAATCCTCGGCAGCCACGGCATCCTGCCACTCAAGGCCGACCCGATGGCCCTGGCCACCTCGTTGCCGCCGGACACCGCGTCGAAAGTCGCTCGCCGCTGAGCGTCGACTGGCAGGATCAGGACTGGATGCTGTCGCGCGGCGACCGTCATCGTTCCAACGCGCCGCTGTCGATCTACGAACTGCATGCCGGGTCCTGGCAGTGCGAACTGGATGACCTGGGCGAGGTAGCCCGGCAGTACACCTGGCATGAATTGGCCGAGCGCCTGATTCCGTACGTCAAGGAACTGGGCTTTACCCACATCGAATTGATGCCGATCATGGAACATCCGTTCGGCGGTTCATGGGGTTATCAACTGCTGTCGCAATTCGCCCCGAGTGCCCGCTATGGTTCGCCGGATGACTTCGCGGCCTTCGTCAATGCCTGTCACCAGGCGGAAATCGGCGTAATCCTCGATTGGGTGCCGGCGCATTTTCCGACCGATACCCATGGCCTGGCACAGTTCGACGGCACCGCGCTGTACGAATACGGCAATCCGCAGGAAGGCTTTCACCAGGATTGGGACACGCTGATCTACAACCTGGGCCGCACCGAAGTGCACGGCTATATGTTGGCGTCGGCGCTGCACTGGCTCAAGCATTTCCACGTCGATGGCCTGCGGGTCGATGCCGTGGCCTCGATGCTGTATCGCGACTACTCGCGCAAGGCCGGCGAGTGGGTACCGAACCGGCATGGCGGCCGGGAGAACCTTGAAGCCATCGACTTCCTGCGTCATCTCAATGATGTGGTGAACCTCGAAGCTCCCGGCGCGCTGGTGATTGCCGAAGAGTCCACCGCGTGGCCAGGTGTCAGCCAGACCACGCAACAGGGTGGCCTGGGCTTTGACTACAAGTGGAACATGGGCTGGATGCACGATTCGCTGCATTACATCCAGCAGGATCCGGTGTACCGCGCCCATCACCACAACGAACTGAGTTTCGGCCTGGTGTATGCGTGGTCCGAGCGCTTCATCCTGCCGATCTCCCACGATGAAGTGGTGCACGGCAAGCATTCGCTGATCGACAAGATGCCCGGCGATCGCTGGCAGAAATTCGCCAACTTGCGGGCGTACCTGAGTTTCATGTGGGGGCATCCGGGCAAGAAGCTGCTGTTCATGGGCTGCGAGTTCGGCCAGTGGCGCGAGTGGAACCACGACCAGCAACTCGATTGGTACCTGTTGCAGTATTCGGAACACAAGGGCGTGCAGAAACTGGTCGGCGATCTCAATCGGCTGTACCGCGAAGAGCCGGCACTGCACGAGCAGGACGACGCGCCGCAGGGTTTCCAGTGGTTGATCGGTGATGACGCGGTCAACAGCGTCTATGCCTTCCTGCGCTGGAGCAAGGACGGACGGCCGGTGCTGGTGGTGGCAAACTTCACACCGGTGCCGCGCGAGGCTTATCGCATTGGCGTGCCGTTTGCCGGGCGCTGGACCGAGGTGATCAACAGCGATTCGGCGACGTATGCCGGTTCCAACTATGGCAATAGCGGCGGGGCGTTTACCGACGATGAGCCAAGCCATGGGCAGGCGTTGTCGCTGGTGTTGAATCTGCCGCCGTTGGCGGTGTTGATGCTGCGCCCGGAGGGTTGATCTAACATCGCGGCGCGCCCTTCGCGAGCAAGCGAGCTTGCTCGTGAAGGCGTCGGCTCAAACAATGCATTCCCTCAGGTCAAACACTCACCACCGCATCCGCACCCCCATACTCCCGATCAACCCATTCAGATCATTGTCATCCACATCACTGCTGTAATCGGCACTGACGTACAGGCTCACCGCGGGCGTCACTCTGGCCACCAGGCCCAACCCCACTTCGACGGACGATGAATAGCGGCTGCTGCTGATCTTGTCGACTTGATCAAGGGTCAGCGTATTGCCGGTGTACACCGTGTGCCACAAGTTGGTCCGCACGTAAGGTTCGATGGGCAGGCCATTGATGTCGTAACTGCCTTTCAACTTTGCACCGACCCGACCGCTCCACGACGTCAGGTCGCTGGACGACGGATCTCTCGAGTCCCGGTTCGGGGTGTCCAGGGTGATTCGTTGATTGATCAACTGCGCCTGGGGTTCAACCACCCAGTTTTCGCTCAGGCCGATCGGGAAACCACCTTCCACCGACAGCGTCACCGCACTGCCTTCGGCCGCTTGCCGGGCGCCCTGGCCGTCACGGCTGTAACCGTTGACCCGGCCACCACTGGCGCTCAAGTCCACGTGCCAGCCTTGGGGGCCGGTCAGGCTCCAATAGGCGCCGAGGCTCTCGCCTTGCAGGTTGAGGGTTTCGGTGTGAGGGTCGGCAAGGGCGCGACTGGTCAGCAAGCCGTTGCCATTGCCCTGGAACTGACTCGGGCCACCGATCAGCCCGACCCGCTGGGTATGGCCACTGCCATTTTGCAGGGTGAGGATCGCCGGGCCTTTGAGGGTGTTGGCCTCCGGGATGGAAGCGCCCTGCGCCAGATAGTCGGTTTGTGCCTGCCGCGATGCCTGCCCGTAAAGCTGATCCCAGGCCAACGGCGCGGCATCTTCAACGGTGAGCTGGGAACTGCGCAAGTCAGGGTGGGCATTGAAGCGGCCAGGATCGGTTGCAGCGAGGGCGGGCAAGCTCAGCCGCTGAACCTCCTGGTCATACCAGGCGGTTTTTTCATCCTCGGGCGAGGCGTGGACCCCCATGGCCGAGCACAGCAGGAGAGAACTCGAGACCGTGCAAAACGTGAATTTGATCTCTTGTGGGCTGAGTGACTTTTTCATGGCGGTCTTCCTTGCAATAGCATGCCTTATCTCGCTTTGGCGTCTCTCTCCTACCCCGAATGAGGGGCGACCGAATGGGTTGGGCAAACCTCTGGCCGCCCGTTCTCGCGGGTGCCTGAAGGCTTGCCCCTGGTATGGTTCCGGGGGTAGTAACGTGTAGCTAAGAAGACCCTTGACATTGCGTCAAGAAATTGGCCGATGAGCGGTACTGGTATTTTTAGGGGCTATAAGTGACTGAATTATGGCGCTTCTCTAACCTCTTGTTTGTTCGTCAGATCGTCAAAAAAGCGCGAGCTGTAAAGCCAGCGCAACGCTACCAGCTGACCCTGAGACCGGTATTGCCGGACTGGGCCCGTTGCTGGTTGCTTGCTGTAGTCGGCACCGGCATAGACGCTGACCGCCGGGGCAAGGCTCAGGATCAGCCCGACGCCGACGTCGGCCTGGGTGGATTTCTGCTGCGTCTCGATCTGATCGGCGTGGTCAAACGTAACCCTGTGGGTGTCACCTGTGCCTGGGGTTCCACCACCCAGTTTGCCGCAACCGGGAACGGTATCGGTCAGCGTCCCGTATAGGCCGAGGCTGTCTCCCTCCAGCTCTACCTTGCCGGCGCGCTTGCCTTCGAAGCCCTGGTTGAAGCCGTCGACATCGCCCTTCAGGCGGTTGTGGCCAACGAAGAAACCCGTGCGCCAGGTTTGCCCGCCCGCCAATTGCGCACCGAACAGGTCATTGCCGACCTGAAAGCCGTTGAACGCCCCGTCAATGTCCCGTCGCTGACCACCAGCTTGTCGCTGGCGGAATTGTCGTCTCCCAGCGCACTTTGTAAAAAAGCTGCCCACCGTTACCGGCGTAATTACCCTGAACCGTCAGGATGTCGCAACAGGGAGCTCATATAAGTGCGGATTTTCAGAGGTGGACTTCGACCGCCAACGGCAAGTGATCCGACAGGTGTGTCCACGGTCTGGTGCCCAGGATCCGCGGGTCATGACTGCTGGCGTTGCGCAGGTAAATCCGGTCCAGGCGCAGCAGCGGGAACCGCGCCGGATAGGTTTTCGCAGGCCGGCCATGGTGGCGTTCGAAGGCTTCATGCAGGTAGTCGCGGCGCACGAGGGCGGCATTGCCCTGCAGCTGCCAGTCGTTGAAATCGCCGGCGATGATGACGGGTGCTGCGTCAGGCAGGGATTCGAGCAGCTGACACAATAGTTGAAGCTGCAACTGGCGATGACTTTCCAGCAGGCTCAGGTGCACGCAAATCGCGTGGACCTCGGCGTGCCCCGGCACATCCAGCACACAATGCAGCAGGCCGCGGCGTTCGGGGCCGGTGATCGAGACGTCGAGGTTGCGGTATTCGCGGATCGGGTACTTCGACAGCAGGGCATTGCCGTGGTGACCATCGGGGTAGACCGCATTACGGCCGTAGGCGAAGTCGCTCCACATGCTGTCGGCCAGGAACTCGTATTGCGAGGTTTGCGGCCAATTGTCGAACCGAGAGGAATGCCGCCCGTGTTCGCCGACGACTTCCTGCAGGAATACCAGGTCCGCCGAGGTGCTGCGCACCGCTTCGCGCAGTTCCGGGAGAATGAAGCGTCGGTTGAGCGCGGTAAAACCTTTGTGGGTGTTGACCGTGAGAATTCTCAGCCGATGAACCACCGGTGGCGTGTCCAACGGCGTGGATTCGATGGCCTGCGGCTTGACATCGCTGCTCACGGTCACTCCTCTGATTTCGGGCTGCTTATGCATGCGACTGATGCGGGGGCGGGCAGTTCAGCGGAATTCGTCGTGACGTTGGTTTCATGGCTAAAATCCGAACCCTGTAGGCGCCGGCTTGCTGGCGAAGGCGTCCTCATGGGTACTGCAAGACTCGAGGCCGCCTTCGCTGGCAAGCCAGCTCCTACAAGGGATCACCGGTGTACAGGTGGATTGTGGTCAACGCCGAATCCTGTAGGAGCCGGCTTGCTGGCGAAGGCGTCTTCATGGGCACTGCAAGGCTCGAGACCGCCTTCGCTGGCAAGCCAGCTCCTACATCTGGATTGGGGTGGTTCAGACAAAGACGATTTCATAGGGCAGGCGAATCCGCTCCAGCAGTGCCCGGGGTAGCAGCGGGGCGAGGCCGATGGCGGGTTCACCGTCGAGCTGGCTGGCGTAAGCATGGGTGGCGTGGCTTTTGCGCGCGACGGTCCAGGTGTCGAGCCGGATCTTGCGCGCGCGGTGCCAGGGAATCATTGCGCGATCGCGGGTCGGCCAGTGCCAGGCCCGCAGCGGTACTTCATGAAACGTCGCGCCGACCATGGCGGCAGCCTTGGCGCTGGCCCGGCCAACCGCCCCATGGTCATCATTGCCGTCCTCGCCCCAGGTGCTGAACACCACATCACCGGGCCGCAAGTAACGGACGATGAATTGAGTCAATTGAAGCTCGCGCCCGGCCAGGGCGTTGTCGGTAAAGCCGCCGCGAATCCACTTCAGGCTGTGCATCGGTAACCCCAGCCGGCGCAAGGCTTCGACGCTTTCCTGGGGGCGAAACACACTCAGGCGTTTCTCCGACCACTGCAGCGACCCCGGATGGCTGGCGCTGCCGCCGCTCATCGAAATCAACTGCAGGGGATGCCCCAAGTTGCTGAGCAGCTGCAACAAGCCGCCGCAGGTCACGACTTCATCGCCGGGATGCGCCGCGATCACCACGGCACGCGCGCCGGGGGGAACCAGGGTTTCGGTGTTGATGACAGGGATGGTGTCCAGCTGAGGGGCGCTGTTCCAGATCTGTGCGGGCTGGCTGCTTTCATTGATGGAAACAGGTTTCATCGGGGCTACGTCCTTGTCTGGTTGCAATGTGCAGCGCTCCAAACCTTGGATTGCCGAGAGCTGAGTATTGCTCATGTCCGGCCATTCGTCGCGTCGATGTCCTATGGAATGGGAAAATCGCCCATCAGCGCAAGCCTTCCAGGGCCGCCACTGAACGGGGTTCGCGGCTCCACAGCTCCAACAGGAAATCGGCCTCCTGATGCAGGACCAGGCGCGGCAAATGCAAATGCGCGTGGAGCAGGTCATGGACGAGTCGGGCATTGAGCGGACAGCCATCGATCGGCGGGCGCCAGTGACAGGCCAGGAGTTGACCGTCGGCGGTCAGCGATTGTGCGGCTCGTTCAATCAGTTGCTTGAGGTCCGGGGCGTCGAGGTAGTAGCCGACTTCGCTGAGCACGATCAGGTCGAACTGTTCGTTCGGCCAGTCGCCCGGCAGGCGGCTCTGACGGACTTCGGCATGATCGAACAGGCTCAGGCGCGTGGCGCGCCAGTGTCACCGCGGCGGCGGCGGTGTCGCAACACAACAGGCGGTCGCAGCGGGTGGCCAGGTCTGCGCTCAGTTCGCCATTGGCGCACCCCGGCTCGAAGATGGCGCGATAACGTGGGCGGGGCAGCGCGGCCAGGGTGATGGCGCGTTTGCGCTGCTCGTACCAACGATCACGGAACGCCCAGGGATCGTCATTACCCGCGAACAAGCCGTCGAAGTAGCGATCCTCGACGCTCATAGAAACACCACTTCGAAGGGTTGCAGCAAACGATCCAGCACATAGGGCGCCAGGACCGGCGGCAAGCCGATGCGCGGGTCGCCTTCCAACTGGCTGGCGAAAGCGTGCACGGCATGCGCTGCGCGCCACCTGATGCGGCGTGAGCAAGACTTTTCGCGCCCGGTGCCACGGCACGCCACTGTCATCGGGGGTTGCCCAATGCCAGGTCCAGACCGGGCAGTTCGTGCACGGTTGCCCCCACGCGCCGGGCC
>NZ_MULM01000132.1:0-44069 GCF_002029345.1 Pseudomonas sp. VI4.1 | reverse complement strand
GCGAAGGCGGTGTGTCAGTCGACACTGTTATTGACTGACAGACCGCCTTCGCCGGCAAGCCGGCTCCTACAGGGGATCGGCGTACACCTGTCGAAGCTGCTATCTTTTGCTTTTGCCAATAGAACAGGCCCCGAACACGAATGTCCGAGGCCTGTAATGGCCACGTCCTTGTGGCCTTTCGCATGAACTCTCAAGTTGCGGCAGGCGTATGACTCGGCCCGTCTGCCGCGCCTTCTCCCGGTCCAGGCGAGAAGTCTTGCCTTACTCGGCTTTCAGGCCGTCAGCGGAGACCGCTTGGACGCCTTTGATTTTCTTGGCGATAGCCACGGCGGTGGCTTTCTGTGCATCAGTCACGGCAACGGTAGACGACAGGGAAACAACACCTTTGTTGGTTTCAACCTTGATGTCAGTACCAGGAATGCCTTTTTCGGTGACCAGGTCTGCTTTGACTTTGGTGGTGATCCAGGTATCGGAAGTAGCTTCTTTGGCTTCGGTGACTTCACCGGCAGCCAGCACCATTGGCGCTTGAGTGGCTTGAGTCTGGGCAAATGCAACGTTACCCAGGGTCAGGGTCAGCGCGGTAGCAGTAGCGGCAGCGATAGCGAACTTCTTCATACGAGTAACTCCTGTTTTTTCATAAAGTCTGCTGCGTGTCTTGTCAGCAGGGTTACTGGGTATATTGCGAACGCTGTGCCAAGTTTGAGACAGCCAACAAATCGTTATAAATCAGAAACTTAGAAAATCACCTGATTTTCGAAATCATGCAAAATGCATGACTTCGAAATTATCTACATGCAAGTTGCGGGTTTTAGCGTGGGCCTAAGGCCATGAATTGTCGGGGTTTTCTCGTTTGTCGAGATACGGCATGTTGATAGAAATAAAAAGCCCCGCCTTTTCGGGCGGGGCTTTAGATTTCCAGCAACGTTCAAGCGTTATGTGGCTGAGCCAGCACAGCCTTTTGGCAAGAAGTCTTGCTGCGCGGTACTGGTACAAACCCAACCAGTCGTCGAGCGCGTCAGCGTGATCGTCTTGCCGAGAACCGGTGCAGGCGCGTTAACGATCGTACAAACAATGGTCCCAGTACCATCAGTGGCTGTACCGGACGCTGTCAGCGTGCAGTTTGGAGTTGGACTAACCCCACCAATTGCCGCCACATTCGCCGGACTGGTCCCGTTATTCATAAGGTCTTCAAATGGTATCTTCAGCGCCGAAATCTCCGCCAAGCCAGCGGTGACCTTGGCCTTCGCCTGATACTTCGAGTAAGCCGGCAACGCAAACGTCGCCAGAATCCCGATGATCGCCACCACGATCAGCAATTCGATAAGCGTAAAACCTTTCTGAGTATTCATAGACAAGCTCCATGCATGAGTCAAAATCTCATGATCTGAATGAGCCACAGCACAGCCCATGCCAAACCCGTCAACTGCTGCTTTCAGGGGTTGAGCCGAGGCAATCGCCATTTCCTACCCCCAGGATCCGCACTATCTGACAATTATTGTCACCTCAGCCCCACAGGTTTGGCTCCGCCGCTTGACTAGGCTATAAGTCATGCATTGTTTGCGTCCGGTATCCCCATGAATGACATCGCCCTTAGCGGCCTGGCCAAGCAATTGGTCCTGGCCGAACTGCTCTCTGACAAAAGCGCGCAACAGGCGTATCAGCAAGCCCAGCGCAACCGGATTTCCCTGGTCAACTACCTGGTGCAGAACAAGCTGGTGAAAAGCCGTCAGGTTGCCGAGATCGCCTCGGAGCACTTTGGCATGGCTCTGCTGGACCTCAATTGCCTGGACAAGGAAACCCAACCCAGGGGCCTGGTCAGTGAGAAATTGATCCGCCAGCACCACGCCCTGCCCCTCTGGCGACGTGGCAACAAGCTGTTCGTGGGGATTTCCGATCCAACCAATCACCAGGCCATCAACGATATCCAGTTCAGCACCGGCCTCAGCACCGAAGCCATTCTGGTCGAAGACGAAAAACTCACGGACGCCATCGAGAAATTCTTCGACAGCCACAGTACCGGCCTGGAAGACATGGCCGACATTGACCTCGATGGCGTGGACATCGAGTCGGTAGACGACAACAATCGGGACGCCGGCCAGGATAGCGATGACGCACCCGTGGTGCGCTTCGTCCACAAGATGTTGCTCGATGCGATCAAGAGCGGCTCTTCCGACCTGCATTTCGAGCCCTACGAAAAAACCTACCGCGTGCGGATGCGCACCGACGGCATGCTGCGCGAAGTCGCCAAACCGCCGATTCAACTGGCCAACCGCATCGCTTCGCGGCTGAAAGTCATGGCCAGCCTCGACATCTCCGAACGGCGTCGGCCCCAGGACGGGCGGATCAAGATGCGCCTGTCCAAGAGCAAGTCCATCGACTTTCGGGTCAACACCCTGCCGACCCTGTGGGGCGAGAAAGTGGTGATCCGGATCCTCGATCCGTCCAGCGCGCAAATGGGCATCGATGCCCTCGGCTACGAACCCGACCAGAAAGACCTGTACATGGCCGCGCTCAAGCAGCCACAGGGGATGATTCTGGTCACCGGACCCACCGGCTCAGGCAAGACCGTGTCGCTCTACACCGGCCTGAATATCCTCAACACCGTGGACATCAACATTTCCACCGCCGAAGACCCGGTGGAAATCAACATGGAAGGCATCAACCAGGTCAACGTCAATCCGAAGCAGGGCCTGGGATTTGCCCAGGCGCTGCGCTCGTTTCTGCGACAGGATCCGGACGTCATCATGGTCGGCGAAATCCGCGACCTGGAAACGGCGGAAATCGCCATCAAGGCCGCCCAGACCGGGCACCTGGTGCTGTCGACCCTGCACACCAACAGCGCTGCGGAAACCCTGACCCGCCTGCACAACATGGGCATCCAGGGCTTCAACATCGCCACCTCGGTGAGCCTGATCATCGCCCAGCGCCTGGCACGCAAACTGTGCAGCCATTGCAAGAGACCGATCGAGATTCCCCGAGAGGCGCTGCTCAAGGAGGGTTTTCCTGCGGAACGCATCGGCTCGTTCACGATCTATGAACCGGTCGGTTGCGATCACTGCAACGGCGGTTATAAAGGGCGCGTAGGGATTTATGAAGTGGTGAAGAACACACCCGCATTGCAACGGCTGATCATGGCCGAGGGCAACTCGCTGGAAATCGATACCCAGATGCGCAAGGACGGGTTCAACGACCTGCGCACGTCCGGGTTGATCAAGGCCATGCAGGGCATCACCAGCCTTGAAGAAATCAACCGGGTCACCAAGGACTGAACATGGCGGTCAAAGCAGCAAAAATCAGCGTGTATGCCTGGGAAGGCACGGACCGGAAAGGCTCGAAAATGACCGGCGAACTCAGCGGTCAGAACCCGGCGCTGATCAAGGCGCAGTTGCGCAAACAAGGGATCAATCCCGGCAAGGTGCGCAAGAAATCCGCCTCGATCTTCAATCTTGGCCAGCGCATCAAGGCCCAGGAGATTGCCCTGTTCACCCGGCAGATGGCGACCATGATGAAAGCCGGCGTGCCGCTGCTGCAATCATTCGACATCATCGGCGAAGGCTTCGATAACCCGGCCATGCGCAAACTGGTGGACGAGGTGAAACAGGAAGTCGCGGCGGGGAACAGCTTCGCCGCGGCGTTGCGCAAAAAGCCGCAGTATTTCGATGAGCTCTACTGCAATCTGGTCGATGCCGGCGAACAGGCCGGCGCCCTGGACACCCTGTTGGAACGGGTCGCGACCTACAAGGAGAAGAGCGAAAGCCTCAAGGCCAAGATCAAGAAAGCCATGACCTATCCGCTCGCCGTGGTGTTCGTCGCGATCGTCGTGACCGGGATTCTGCTGGTCAAGGTGGTCCCGCAGTTCGAGTCGGTGTTCAAGGGATTTGGCGCCGAACTGCCGGCCTTCACCGTCATGGTCATCGGCCTGTCGGAATTCATGCAGGACTGGTGGTGGATGATGCTCGGCGTACTGATCGCAGCGGTCTTCGGCCTGCGACACGCGTTCAAGACCTCGCAAGCCTTTCGCGACCGGACGGATACCTGGCTGCTGAAACTGCCGTTGGTTGGCACGTTGATGTACAAGTCCGCCGTGGCCCGTTATGCCCGTACGCTGTCGACCACCTTCGCCGCCGGCGTGCCGTTGGTCGAGGCACTGGAGTCAGTGGCGGGGGCGACCGGCAACGTCGTGTTCAAGCGTGCGGTGCTGCGCATCAGGCAGGACGTGTCGACCGGCATGCAGCTGAATTTTTCCATGCGCACCTCCGGCATCTTTCCGAACATGGCGATCCAGATGACGGCCATTGGCGAAGAGTCCGGGGCACTGGACGACATGCTCGACAAGGTCGCGAGCTTCTACGAGGACGAAGTGGACAACATGGTCGATAACCTCACCAGCCTGATGGAACCGTTCATCATGGTGGTACTGGGGGTCGTCGTCGGTGGCCTGGTGGTTGCGATGTACCTGCCCATCTTCCAACTCGGCGCTGCGATCTGACATGCCCTTGAACGAAATTCTCACGGCCTACCCGCTGGCCTTCATCGTCATTGCCGCAGTGGTCGGCCTGCTGGTCGGCAGCTTTCTCAATGTAGTCATCTGGCGCCTGCCCAAAATGCTCGAGCGTGAGTGGCGAGGGCAGGCCCATGACATTCTGGGGTTGCCCGAGGAAACGCCCCTGCCGGTTTACAACCTGCTACTGCCTTCCTCTCAGTGCCCGCACTGTGGCCACCGGATCCGAGCCTGGGAAAACATTCCAGTGCTCAGCTTTGCGTTGCTGCGAGGGCGCTGCTCAAGCTGCAAGACGTCGATCAGCACACGCTACCCGTTGACCGAACTGGCCTGCGGCCTGCTGTCGGCGTTCATCGCCTGGCACTTCGGGTTCGGTTGGCCTGCGTGCATGACACTGGTCCTGACCTGGGGCCTGTTGGCCATGAGCCTGATCGACGCCGAGCACCAGCTATTACCGGATGTGCTGGTGCTACCGCTGATATGGCTCGGATTGATCGTCAACAGTTTTGGCCTGTTCGTGCCGTTGCAGGACGCGCTGTGGGGCGCAATAGCCGGCTACACGGCGCTGTGGTCGGTGTTCTGGCTGTTCAAACTGATCACCGGCAAGGACGGCATCGGCCACGGAGATTTCAAGTTGTTGGCAATGCTCGGGGCCTGGGGAGGCTGGCAGATCCTGCCTCTGACCATCCTGTTGTCGTCCCTGGTGGGCGCCGTTATCGGCGTGATCTTGCTGCGCATGCGCAACGCGAAAACCTCGACGCCGATCCCTTTTGGCCCCTATCTGGCGATTGCCGGCTGGATTGCCTTGCTCTGGGGTGGTCAAATAACCGACTTCTATTGGCAGTTTGTCGGTTTGAAATGAATACCCTTGTGGAAAAACCCTGGATTCTCGGCCTGACCGGCGGCATCGGCAGCGGCAAAAGCGCGGCGGCCCAGCACTTCATCGACCTGGGCGTGCACCTGGTGGATGCCGACCACGCGGCGCGTTGGGTGGTGGAACCGGGGCGCCCGGCGCTGGCGAAGATCGCCGAACACTTCGGCCCCGGCGTACTGCAACCTGACGGGCAACTGGATCGCGCAGCGTTGCGCAAACTGATCTTCGAGGTACCGGAACATCGGCTCTGGCTCGAAGCACTGCTGCATCCGCTGATCGCCAAGGAAATCGCTGATCATCTGGGCCAGGCACAATCGCCTTACGCGATTCTGGTTTCGCCGCTGCTGATCGAGTCGGGTCAGTACGCCATGACCCAACGGGTGCTGGTGATCGATGCACCCGAACAGCTACAGATCGAACGCACCCTGCAGCGTGACCAGACCAGCGAACAACAGGTCCAGGCAATCCTCAAGGCCCAGTCCAGCCGCCAGGATCGCCTGAGCCATGCCGACGATGTGGTGGTCAACGACCGCGACCTCGCCTGGCTGCACAGCGAGGTCGAACGCCTGCATCACTTTTACCTTACTTTGCGTGGAGGCCAGTCATGAGCCAAACCCCAACCGTCGATTGCCCAACCTGCGGCGCCCCTGTGGAATGGAGCCCCGAAAGCAAATTCCGGCCGTTCTGTTCGGATCGTTGCAAACTGATCGACCTGGGCGCCTGGGCGTCGGAAGAACACAAGATTCCGGTGAGCCCGGATGCCGAAGACGACCTGTTCAGCGAAGATTTCGAGCCGCGTCACTGACCTGCGCAGGGCTCGACGATGCCAGGCTTGAGCGGGCTCAGGACTTGGGGTCGTCGTCTTTCCACGGCGCAGAAAGGTAGCGCGTGCGGTTGAAGGTCTCCAGCCACTCGGGACAGAACACCACCAGCGCGCTGACCACCATGCCGTTGATAAAGGCCTCGGGGAAAATGATCAGCCACAGGTAGCCGACAAAGTCTTCCAGCCAATAGGGCATGGCAAAACGTTCGTCGAACCACAGCAACCACAGCGCCAGCAGCAGACACAGCAACGCCGAGAGCGCCGCCGCAAAAAAACCGGACACGAATATATACACAAACGGATTTCGCGGCTGCGCTCGCTCCACCAGGATCGCGCAACACTCGGTGATCAGCACTGGCAGCAGAATCAGCAGCGCGCCATTGACCCCCATCGCCGCCAGATCCTGGCGGCCGAGCAGCACCAATCCCGCTTGCGCGACCAACCCGCCGACAATTGCCAACGGCCAGTCAAGCAACAGGGTCACGGCGGTCATGCCAATGAAGTGGTAGGACACGCCGGTATCGAAGTCTCGCCGCACCAGCCACAGCATGAACAGCGCGAATACCGTACCGAACAACAGATGCTGGCGGCGGCTGTCGCTGAACAGCTCGACCCACGGCGCTCGCGCAATCGCCCAGATCAGCGCCGGTGCATAGATCAACCACCCCACCGTGAGGGTTTCGGGTGACAGTAACTCGGCGCCGATCATGGGCGAACCCTCTCCGGCCCCAGGGCAAGCGCAGGATCTGCCACAGACGCTGTTCTATATTTCACGCTGCACTCCCCTTGTGACCTCCCTCAGTCTACACCGGCGATCCTGACTGCCCATATCGCTCGGAAATACCCGTCCCGACGACCAATGGTGATTTATTGCCTAGACTCTTTTTGCCCACCGTGCGGTTGCGTTGCAGACATGGACGGCACGACATAACAACAAGAGGAACCTCTGAATGCTCAAGTCATTGTGGAACGCAGTCGCCTGCGCACTCGCACTCGGCGCGTCGAGCCTGGCGCTGGCGGCTGACCCGATCGTCATCAAATTTTCCCATGTGGTTGCCGAACAGACGCCCAAAGGCCAAGGCGCCCTGCTGTTCAAAAAGCTCGTGGAAGAACGTCTGGCGGGCAAGGTCAAGGTAGACGTTTACCCGAACTCCTCGCTGTTTGGCGACGGCAAGGAAATGGAGGCGCTGCTGTCGGGCGATGTACAGATCATTGCGCCGTCGCTGGCCAAGTTCGAACAATACACACCCAAGCTGCAGCTATTCGATCTGCCGTTCCTGTTCAACGACATCTCGGCAGTCGACCGCTTCCAGCGCAGTGCGCAAGGCCAGGGGCTTCTCAAGTCGATGGAAAGCAAGAACATCACCGGACTTGCCTATTGGCATAACGGCATGAAGCAGCTGTCCGCCAACAAGGCGTTACGTGAACCGGGCGATGCCCGCGGCTTGAAATTCCGCGTGCAGGCCTCGGCCGTACTCGAGGAACAATTCAAGGCGGTGCGTGCCAATCCGCGCAAGATGAGTTTCGCCGAGGTGTATCAGGGCTTGCAGACCGGCGTCGTCAATGGCGCGGAAAACCCTTACTCGAACATCTACAGCCAGAAAATGCACGAAGTGCAAAAGTACATCACCGAATCCGACCACGGTTTGCTGGATTACATGTTGATCACCAACACCAAATTCTGGACGGGCCTGCCGCCGGATATAAAAACCGAACTGGACAAAATCATCGTCGAGGTCACCGCCCGGGTGAACCAGGAGGCAGAGAAACTGAACCAGGATGCCAAACAGAACATCATCAAGGCCAAAACCACTGAAATTATCACCCTGACTCCAGAGCAGCGTGGCAAGTGGCGTGACGCGATGAAGCCGGTCTGGAAGAAATTCGAAGGTGATATCGGCGCCGACCTGATCATGGCCGCCGAAGCGGCCAACCAGGCGCAGTAATCTGCCGGGGGCGCCGCGCGACAGCATGGCGCCCGCTTCGTAGCCGTCACTCGCTCGGGAGATGCCACACATGAATGCCTTGCGGCGCATCTGGGACCACTTCGAAGAAGGCTTTATCGTCTTCCTGCTGGCGGCAATGACGCTGGTGACATTCGTCTACGTCATCCTGAACAATCTCTACAGCGTTTTCTACAGTTTCGCCGAGCGATGGCCAGGCGCCAGTGAACCCTTGTTCGCCATAGGCGACAGCGTCATGGCGATGGCCCAGGGCATGACGTGGAGCATATCGCTGACCAAGGCTCTGTTCGCCTGGCTGATCTTTTTCGGCTTGTCCTATGGCGTGCGTACGGCCGGCCACATCGGGGTCGACGCCCTGGTAAAACTGGCCAGCAAACCGGTCCAGCGAATCATTGGCATGATTGCCTGCCTGTGCTGCCTGACCTATGCAGGCCTGCTCAGCGTCGCCAGTTTCGAATGGATTCAGACCTTGTTCATCGCCGGTATCGGCGCCGAGGACCTCGGTCATTACGGCATCATGCAGTGGCACATCGGGCTGATAGTGCCTATGGGCTTTGCCTTGGTGTTCATCCGCTTTGCCGAAATTCTGGTGCGTATCGTGCGACACCGGCAAACGGGCCTGGGCCTGGCCGATGAGGCCGCGGATGTATTGAAACTGACCGAACATGAGGACGACAGGAAATGACCATTCTTTTCCTCTTTGTTGCTCTGTTCGTGCTGATGTTCATCGGCGTACCGATCGCCATTTCCCTTGGCCTGGCCGGTTCGCTGACGATCATCCTGTTCAGTCCCGACTCGGTGCGCTCACTGGCCATCAAGTTGTTCGAAACCTCCGAGCACTACACGCTGCTGGCCATCCCGTTCTTTCTGCTGGCCGGGGCTTTCATGACCACGGGGGGTGTGGCGCGGCGCTTGATCGACTTTGCCAACGCGTGCGTCGGTCATATACGCGGCGGCCTGGCCATCGCCGCCGTATTGGCGTGCATGCTGTTTGCCGCGCTGTCGGGCTCAAGCCCCGCCACGGTAGCCGCCGTGGGCTCCATCGCCATCGCGGGGATGGTCCGCTCCGGTTATCCACAGGCCTTCGGTGCCGGCATTGTGTGCAACGCCGGCACGCTGGGCATTCTCATACCGCCTTCGATCGTGATGGTGGTCTATGCCGCAGCAACGGAAACGTCAGTCGGCAAGCTGTTCATGGCCGGCGTGGTGCCGGGCCTGCTGCTGGGTACTGCGCTGATGGTGGCCATCTACATCGTCGCTGTCCGGAAGAACCTGCCCGCCATGCCACGGGCCACCGTTCGTGAATGGTTGAATGCAGCACGCAAGGCCATCTGGGGCCTGTTGCTGATGGTCATCATCCTCGGCGGCATCTACACCGGGATGTTCACCCCGACCGAGGCGGCGGCGGTGGCGGCGGTCTACGCGGCATTCGTTGCGCTGTTCGTCTACAAGGACATGTCGCTGCGTGAAACCCCGAAGGTGCTGCTTGAGTCCGCCAAGCTGAGCATCATGCTGATGTTCATCATCGCCAATGCCATGCTCTTTGCCCACGTACTGACCACCGAGCAGATACCCCAGCAAATCACTGCCTGGGTCATCGGCGCAGGCCTGACGCCGGTGACATTCCTGCTCGTGGTGAACATCGTGTTGTTGGTGGCGGGGGCGTTCATGGAACCCTCGGCCATCATCCTGATCCTGGCGCCGATCCTGTTTCCGATCGCCATTCAGTTGGGGATCGACCCGATTCACCTGGGCATCATCATGGTGGTGAACCTGGAGATCGGCCTGATCACCCCACCCGTGGGCCTGAATCTGTTCGTCACCTCGGCGGTGACCGGCATGTCGCTGACTGCCACCATCCGTGCAGCGATGCCCTGGCTGATTATCCTGTTCCTGTTCCTGATATTGATTACCTACGTCCCGTGGATTTCTCTGGTGCTGCCGAACTGGCTCGGGATGACGTAACCGGGACCAGTCGTTACGGGCCGAGATGTCGAGCTCAGGCCCAATGCCGCGGATCGTCCATCACCGCCTCGTGCTCGGCGAACAGTTTGGGTAACTCGGCCTTGAGAAAGTCCACCCAGGTCCGGACCTTGGCATCGAGAAAACGCCGTGACGGATACAGCGCATACACTTTGCGTTGTCGGGGGCGCCAGGCGGGCAGCAACCGCAACAAGGTGCCATCGTTCAAGGGGCGCGATGCGATATAGAACGGAATCAGGCTGACCCCCATGCCGGCCTCCGAAGCCTTGACCATCGATTCGGCGACGTTGCACTGGAAGGTCTTCGCCGGGCTGACCGCCTGCTCGCCATGCTCGTCCTGGAAGACCCATTCATCGCCGTACAACGGGTCGAGCATGCGCAGGCACTGATGCTCGTTCAGCGCCAGCGGCGTATGGGGCACGCCACGCCGTTGCAGGTACGCCGGGGAGGCGCAGGGCACGCTGTAGACCTGCCCGATCACCTGGGCGACCAATTGCGAATCGGCCAGTTCATGGGCGATCGAAATCACCACGTCGTGCCCTTCTTCCAGCGGATCGGGATTACGCTGCGACAGGGTCAGTTCGAACACCACATCGGGGTAAAGCTCGCTGTAACGGGCGATCAATGGCGTGATCAATACGCCCAGGCCATTCATGCTGTGCACCCGCAGCCGTCCGCTCGGCTTGAGATGGGCACCGCGCGCCTCTGCCGTGGCCTCTTCCATTTCTTCAAGAATTTGCCGACTGCGCAACAGGAAGCGCTCACCGGCCTCGGTCAGGCTCAACCGTCGCGTGGTGCGTTGCAGCAAGCGCGCCTGCACATGCTGCTCCAGATCCGCCACCAGTCGCGACACTTGCGCGGTCGACAGGTCCAGCGCATCGGCGGCAGCGGTAAAACTTGCGCAGTCCACCACGCGGACGAACACCCGCAAGTTATTGAGCAAATCCATGGGCCCTCCAAGGGCAATGATTGTTACGTTTCCTGTAAGGCTGCATCAGGCGCAGGCCTCTTTATCAGGCCGGGGCAAAGACTAGAATCAAGCTATCGGAATCAACACGGAGCACGGAAAAATGAAAACCCTGATCAGCCTGTTTCTGACCCTTGTCGCCACCTCGGCCATGGCCGCCGGCAACGAGTCGCCCGCCACCCCGTACAACCCGGCGCAGCCACTGGACATCGCCGAAGTGGTTTCAGTGTCCGACACCGCAACCGCCTGCGACGTTGTGCCAGCGACTATGGTCTACATCGATCATCAGGGCCAGACCCATCGCGTGACGTATCAGGTGATGGGCAACTGCATGAGCAATCTGTGATCACCGCTTCATAGCAACGTCCACGTATAGCTGAGGATCAAACGGTTCTCATCGATGTCACTGCGGTAGTTGGAACGCGCCATCACATTGCGCACGCGGATACCGAGTCCCTTGAGGCTGCCGCTCTGCAGCACATAGCCGAGATCGAGATCACGTTCGCGATCCTTGCCTTCAAAACCCAGGCCGGTGTCGACATTATTGCCGGTGATGTAGCGCACGGTGCTGGTCAGCCCCGGCACGCCGAGGGCCGCGAAATCGTAGTCGTAACGCGCCTGCCAGGAGCGCTCGTCGGTGTAGGCGAACTCGTAGGTCGGCACTTCGTTGCCCAGCGGACTGATATTGGCAAAGACCCGCGGGAAGGCGCTGTCGCCGAACATGCCCTGATACCCCAGATAAAACGTATGGCCGCCGCGCTTGGCCGACAGCAGGGAGAAGAACGCCTGGTTGTCGATATTGCCCAGCAGCTGTTTGCCGTCTTCGCGCGAATCGTAATAACCAAGGTTGGCGCCCAGGGTCCAGTTGCCCAGCGGCTGGCTGTGCTTGAGGCCGATAAAGCGCTGGTTGTAGATATCTTCCAGTTGGCCGAACCAGGCGCTGACCGAAGTGCGCTTTTCATTGAAGGCGTAATCGGCACCGGCGAAGTTGAAGCCATCACTGCTGACCTGGCGCTGCGGTACATGACCGAGCATCGCTTGCATCTTTTCGTCGCCGGCCTCGTTGCGCAGGCTGGTTGATTTCAAGTGCCCGCCTTGCAAGGTCAGGCCATTGATCTCGTTCGAGCTGATGCTTGCGCCCTGATAGCTGGGCGGCAGCAGACGGATATCGCTGAAGGCCAGCACCGGCACGTTGGGTTGCAACTCACCCACCTTCAGTTCGGTCTTGGAGTAGCGCACCTTCAATGCGCCTTCCAGTCGGCTGTAATCGTTCGCCGCACGGCCGTCATCCTGTACCGGCAGCAAACCGGTATTGACCCGGTCCGGGCTGCTGTCGAGCTTGAGGCCGAGCAGGCCGATGACATCCACACCAAAACCGACCGGGCCTTGGGTGTAACCGGACTTGACGTTGAGGATGAAGCCCTGCGCCCACTCCTCGGCCTTCGATTGCCGGTTGGCGCCGACGATGTCGGAAAAGTCCCGGCTGAAGTAGTAATTGCGCGCTTGCAAGGTCGCCGTGGTGTCTTCGATGAAGCCGCCCTCGGCGGCCATCGCACCGGCGGAGAAACCCGAGACGACAGCCATGGACAACACGGTACCGGTTGCTGGAAGAATCTGTTTCATCGTTGTTCTCTTGTTTTTATTGATCGACAGGTTGAAGTGCATCAGCCGCAGCGGTTTCGCTACGAGGAACAGGACGACGGGCGTTTAACAGCAAGTGGGTGACCATGCCGAAAATCAGTCCCCAAAATGCAGCGGACAATCCCAACAACGACATACCCGACGCAGTGGTGAGAAAGGTCACCAGCGCCGCTTCGCGATCCCTCGGCACGGCCATGGCGCCGGCCAACGACCCGGCAATCGCGGCGAACAGCGCCAGCCCGGCCAGGGCGGCGATCAGTTCTTTGGGGAATGCCGAAAACAGTGAAACCAGGGTGGCGCCGAAGATCCCCAGCACCAGGTAACACAGGCCACCGGCGACGCCCGCCACATAGCGTTTGCCGGGGTTTTCATGGGCCTCGCGGCCGGTGCAAATGGCTGCGGTGATCGCCGCCAGATTCAGCCCGTGACAACCGAACGGTGCCAATAGCGCCGTGCCCAACGCGCTGCTGGCGATGATCGGGCCGGCCGGCGTCGAGTAACCGCTGGCGCGCAGTACTGCCATGCCGGGAACAAACTGGCCGGTCAACGCCACCATCACCAGTGGCAAGGCAATGTTCAGGGTCGCGCTCAGGCTGAACGTCGGGGTGATCCACACCGGCGTGGCAAAACCGATCACCAGCGCTTCAAGGTGCAGATCACCGCCAACAAAGGCGAGCGAACACCCCACCAGCAGCACCATCAACACCGCATAACGCGGCATCAGCCGTTTGCAGATCAGGTAAGTGGCAAACATCGCCAGCACCAGCAACGGCTTGCCCTGCAAAGAGACGAACAACCCTGTGCCGAAGCTGAACAGAATCCCCGCCAGCATCGCTGCCGCAATGGCCGCGGGCAGTCTGCCGATGATCCGGTCAAACGCCCCGGATATCCCGACCAGAAAGATAATCAGGCTGCTGACCAGGTAAGCCCCCACCGCCTCCGGCATGGAGATCCCGGGCAACAGCGCCACCAGCAACGCCGAACCCGGCGCCGACCACGCGATGATCACCGGTACCCGGTAACGCAGGCTCAGACCAATGCCGAGCACGGCGCTGCCGATGGAAATCGCCCAGACCCAGGACGACAACACTTCTCGCGAGAGGTGCGCCGTCTCGGCCGCCTGGAAGATGATCACCAACGGGCCGGCGTAGGAAATCACCGTGGCGATAAATCCGGCGACGGCCGCCGACAGCGAAAAGTCGTGGAATAACGCTTTCATGAAACCTCGCCGACAGCCCTGTCAGGTGATCCTTGTTGCGTGCCCGGTAGCGGTTGCCGGGCACTGCGCCGACTGCTGATGGCGAACACGGTCATGGCGATCGCGGCCACTGCACCGGGCAAGGCAAAGGCCATGAAGTTCAGTTGCAGCGGCAGGTTGATCCCGAGCAAGGCACCGCCCAGCAGCGGTCCGACGATGGCGCCGTTGCGCCCGATGCCCGATGCCCAGCCCAGACCGGTGGAGCGAATGGTCATGGAGTAGAACTGCGCGGCGCAGGCGTACAACAGAATCTGCGAGCCGATGGTCGTGGCGCCGGCAATGGCGATCAGCAGGTACAGCACCGGCATCGGGCTGTTGAACCCCAACAAGGTGATCGATACGGCTGCACCGGCGAAGAACACCGCCAACACCCGCGGCAAGTTGAGCTTGTCACCCAGTACACCACCGCCAACCGCGCCGAAAATGGCACCGAAGTTGAGTACCAGCAGGAACGACAGGCTCGAGCCCAGGCTGTAACCGGCGTTGGCCATCAGTTTCGGCAGCCAGGAACTCAAGGCGTAGACCATCAGCAGGCAGCAGAAAAACGCCAGCCACAGCATCAGCGTACGCAGCGCCCGGCCGTCGCGGAACAATTGCAGCACCGGAGTGCCAGTCCCTTTCACGTCGTTCATGTGCAGTTGATCGCCGGCTTGCTCGACGTAAGCCGGATCAATCCGCTGCAGGATGGCGCGCGCCTCGGCATTGCGCCCCTGGCGCAGCATGAAACCCACCGACTCGGGCAGGAAGTACATGATCAACGGCAACAGCAGCAATGGCAGCACCGCCACGTAGAACACCGACTGCCAGCCAAAACTGGGGATCAGCACGATACCGAGCCCCGCCGACAGCATGCCGCCCACCGAGTAGCCGCTGAACATGATCGCCACCAGCGTGCTGCGGATTTTCTTCGGCGCGTACTCGTTCATCAGTGCCACGACATTGGGCATAACACCGCCGATGCCAAGCCCGGCAATAAATCGGCACACACCAAACTCGGTGGGGTTGCGGGCAAATCCATTGAGCACGGTAAAACCGCTGAAGAGCATCACACAGATCGTGATGGCTTTCTTGCGGCCGATCCTGTCCGACAGCGGGCCGAAGAACAGCGCGCCAAACATCATTCCAAACAGTGCATAACTGCCCAGTGCGCCCGCTTGCAGGGGACTGAGCCCCCATTCTTTCATCAGCATCGGCAGCACGACGCCGTAGATCACCAGATCGTAACCATCAAAGATGATGATCAGGGCACACCAGAACAGCACCATCCAGTGAAAACGGTTGAATCGTGCGTTGTCGATCACCTCATGTACGTCGATCTTGCGCATGGCATCTGTCTCTTGTTGTTGTTTTAAGAGCGTCGTTAACGCGGCTAACGTCCCGTAAAGCCGAGGGTAAAGCTGCCAGGCACGCACCAATATCCGCTTTGCGCAGATCACTATCCGTTTTGTGCAATGCCCGAACCGGGCGCGGGATGCAGGTGTTGCGGGGATGACGCGCGGCAGATCCGGCAGATTTCTGACCCGCTGCGATAAACTGTCTTCTTTGCGATCGCATTTGAACGCTAAGCTTGGGCTTATGGATGATTCAGATTACTTACGCCTGCTGACCATTGCGGCCGAGCAAGCCAACGCGTTTCTCTCCAATGCCCGCAAATGGGAGCGTGAGCGTTGGGTGTGCCAGCGCCTGTTGCAGGGGCTGAACATTCCCTACCGCGCCGACGAGTTCGCACCGGCCGGAGAGCCGCCGGACGTGCTGTTCCGTGACGCCAGTTTCGAGGTGTTCTTCGTCCTCGACGAAGGCCGGCGCCTCAACGACGAGTGGCGCGATGAACTGCAACGCCGACGCAGCGCATTCTCCCTGAGCCAGCTGGTGCGCCGCGAGGCCAAGCCCCGGCGCATTCCGGCCAACGAGTTCTTGCTGAGACTGGCACCGACCTTGCGCAAAAAAGCGCATAACTACAAAGAACGCGGCATGGACCTGGGGGAGCTGGACATCATCGCCTTCGCCAGCCTCAAGCGCGAAGTGCTGGACCTCAACAGTCATTTCCCGCCGCCTACCGAGTACCTGCGCCAGGGCTGGCGTTCGTTGTCACTGGTCGGCCCGACCTTCGCACGGGTGCTGTTCGCGCACCCGGATGCGCCGGATTTCCTGCGCAGCAACCTGGGTCGCAGCATTGTGTTCGACGTCGGGATCAGTCTGTGAGTCCATTGCAGGCGTTGATTGCCGAAGTGCCGCAACAGGGTCGCGTTCGCTGGATCGGCGTGCGACCGGAGCGTCATGCGCCAATGATCGAGCTCGATGCCGTGGAAGCACGTCTCGAGGCTGGCTTGACCGGTGATCGCGCCCGCCCGGGCATACGCAATGCGCGCCAGGTGACGCTGATTCAGTGGGAACATCTGGCGGTGATCAGTTCGCTGATGGGCCGCGCGGATGACCACCCGGTGCGACCTCAGGACCTGCGGCGCAATATAGTCGTCAGCGGCATCAATCTGTTCAGCCTCAAAGGCCGACGCTTCAGGATCGGCCAGGCGATTTTCGAAACCACCGGCTGGTGTCAGCCCTGTGCCCGCCTGCAAACCAACCTCGGCCCCGGGACCTTTCAGGCCGTGCGCGGACATGGCGGAATCACCGCCCGGGTGTTACAAAGTGGAATCATTCGCCTGGACGATACGGTGCGCGTCGAGCCTGTCCCGGACAGCGGCTATGCTCCGTTCAACGTGGGATAACCCGCCTGTAGCTTCCAGACATTCAGCAACGTCTACCTGACGAGGCCCGAAAATGACCAGCCGCCTGAAACCCGAAGACCAGAAGCATGTCGAAGAGTACCTGCACTTGTCCCAGCACCGAGTCGAGCGCCGGCCTTTTCGGCCGTGGATGCTCCTGGTGGTGGTATTGGCAGTGACCATTGGCCTGGGCCTGTTGAGCCGATTTATCAGTTACCTGACGCTATGAGCTGCCTTGCGCTCGCTCGGGTAATCGCACCGATTTCTTTTAGCCTTGCGAGATATCCCCATGACTCATCGTATTGTCATCGTTGGCGGCGGCGCCGGCGGTCTGGAGTTGGCTACCCGTCTGGGTAAGACTCTGGGCAAGCGTGGCACGGCCAGCGTGATGCTGGTCGACGCGAACCTGACCCACATCTGGAAACCGCTGTTGCACGAAGTGGCGGCCGGTTCCCTGAACTCTTCCGAAGACGAACTCAACTATGTTGCCCAGGCAAAATGGAACCACTTCGGGTTCCAGCTGGGGCGCATGAGCGGGCTTGATCGCGCCCGGAAGAAAATCCAGCTGGCCGCGACCTATGACGAAGCCGGCGTGGAGCTGGTCCCGGCCCGGGAACTGGGCTACGACTCGCTGGTCATTGCCGTTGGCAGCACCACCAACGATTTCGGCACCCAGGGCGCGGCGCAGCATTGCCTGTTCCTCGACACCCGCAAGCAGGCCGAGCGCTTCCATCAGCAATTGCTCAACCATTACCTGCGCGCCCACGCCGGGCAAACCGACACGGTCGAGCAGATCAGCGTCGCCATCGTCGGCGCCGGTGCCACCGGGGTCGAACTGGCCGCCGAGCTGCACAACGCCGCCCATGAACTGGCGGCCTATGGCCTGGACCGGATCAAGCCGGAAAACATGCACATCACCCTGATCGAAGCCGGGCCACGGGTGCTGCCTGCGCTGCCGGAACGGATCGGCGGGCCGGTGCATAAGACCCTGGAGAAACTAGGGGTCAATGTCATGACCAATGCCGCCGTCAGCGAAGTGACCGCCGACAGCCTGATCACCGCCGACGGCAAAGTGATCAATGCCAGCCTGAAAGTCTGGGCGGCCGGGATTCGCGCACCGGGCTTTCTCAAGGACATCGATGGCCTGGAGACCAACCGCATCAATCAACTGCAAGTGCTGCCGACCCTGCAAACCACCCGCGACGACAACATCTTCGCCTTCGGCGACTGCGCGGCCTGCCCGCAGCCGGGCACCGATCGCAACGTGCCGCCACGGGCCCAGGCTGCGCATCAGCAGGCGTCGTTGCTGGCCAAATCGCTGAAATTGCGGATCGAAGGCAAGGCACTGCCCGAGTACAAGTACACCGACTACGGCTCGTTGATCTCGCTGTCGCGTTTTTCGGCTGTGGGTAACTTGATGGGCAACCTGACTGGCAGCGTGATGCTCGAAGGTTGGCTGGCACGGATGTTTTATGTGTCGCTGTACCGCATGCACCAGATGGCCCTGTATGGCGCGTTCCGCACGGCGATGCTGATGCTGGGCAGCAAGATCGGGCGCGGGACTGAGCCTCGACTCAAACTGCACTAAATATTCGACGTCTGTTAATACCTCATCGCGGGCAAGCCACGCTCCCACAGGTTATGTGTCGACCTTTGAATTCGGTCCGACACTTGACCTGTGGGAGCGGGCTTGCCCGCGATGCCGACGCCTCGGTCTAACCTGCGGACACCTCCATAGCGCCCGCCCCGCTTCTTTTCCCAAGATCCGGGGCTTTTTTGCGTTTGCAGCAGACAAAAAAAATCCCCGTATCTTTCGATACGAGGATTTTTAATATGGTCGGGGTAAGGGGATTCGAACTCCTGACATCCTGCTCCCAAAGCAGGCGCGCTACCGGACTGCGCTATACCCCGGTAAAAAAAAGGCGACCTTTACAAGTCGCCTTCTTCGATCAGCGCTTTTGGCCTCTGATCTTAAGATCTGATCCCAGCGTTAACTGGTTTCAAAAATGGTGGGTCGTGTGGGATTCGAACCTACGACCAATTGGTTAAAAGCCAACTGCTCTACCAACTGAGCTAACGACCCAAAAATGGTCGGGGTAAGGGGATTCGAACTCCTGACATCCTGCTCCCAAAGCAGGCGCGCTACCGGACTGCGCTATACCCCGGTTTGAAATTGGCTCCGTGACCAGGACTCGAACCTGGGACCCAATGATTAACAGTCATTTGCTCTACCGACTGAGCTATCACGGAACTACATATTTCAATTTACAACTTTGAAGCTTTACCGCGTTCTCTTCGACTCGTTCGCATCGCTGCGTTCGTGTGTCTGAGGCGCGCTATTCTACAATCTTCAGCACCTCTGTCAACCCCCTAAATTGCTTTCAAGTTAATGATTTGCAACTTATTTTGGATTCCTGCTTGGGGAGCGGAAACCCTTCGGAGCGACTTACTGCGGGGCGCACTTTACAAGCCTTTTCCTTAGAGTTCAACAGCCTGGCGAAAAAAAGGCCTCGCGATGCGAGACATCTTGCAGGAGCGAGCTTGCTCGCGAAAAACTTCAGAACAACACGCTCATCCAGACAGCGCGCGTTATCGTTGACGTCCATCGCGAGCGAGCTCGCTCCTACAGTAGTTGCAGCGGATCAGGCGAAGACGATTTCGTCGTTTTCCACGACACCCTTGGCGGTATCGCCGGGCATGAAACGTCCCGACAGAATCAGCTGCGCCAACGGGTTCTCGATCCAGCGCTGGATCGCTCGCTTGAGCGGTCGTGCACCGTATACCGGGTCGTAGCCGACTGCGATCAGCTTGTCCATCGCCTCCGGGCTGAGTTCCAGCTTCAGTTCCCGTTCGGTCAGACGAGCACGCAGACGCCCCAACTGGATCTCGGTAATGCCTGCGATCTGATCCCGCGCCAGCGGCTCGAAGATCACCACTTCGTCGACCCGGTTGATGAACTCCGGCCGGAAGTGCGTGGAAATCGCATCCATCACCGCCGCGCGTTGCGCTTCACGATCACCGACCAGTTCCTGGATCTGCACCGACCCCAGGTTGGACGTCATGACAATCACGGTATTCTTGAAATCCACCGTGCGGCCATGGCTGTCGGTCAGGCGGCCATCTTCAAGCACTTGCAGCAAGATGTTGAAGACGTCCGGGTGGGCCTTCTCGACCTCGTCCAGGAGGATCACCGAATAAGGCTTGCGACGCACCGCCTCGGTCAGGTAACCGCCTTCTTCATAGCCTACGTAGCCTGGTGGCGCACCGATCAGTCGCGACACGGAATGTTTCTCCATGAATTCGGACATGTCGATGCGCACCATCGCCTCTTCGGTATCAAAGAGGAACTCGGCCAGCGCCTTGCACAACTCGGTTTTACCGACCCCGGTCGGGCCGAGGAACATGAACGAGCCGCTCGGGCGATTCGGGTCGGACAATCCGGCCCGCGAACGCCGTACCGCGTTGGACACGGCAACCACCGCTTCGTCCTGGCCGATCACACGCTGGTGCAACAGGCTTTCCATCTTCATCAGCTTGTCGCGCTCGCCTTCGAGCATTTTCGACACCGGAATGCCGGTCCACTTCGACACGACTTCGGCGATCTCTTCTTCAGTCACCTTGCTGCGCAGCAACTGGTTTTCGCTTTTGCCGTGCTGGTCGACCATCTGCAGGCTGCGCTCCAGGTCCGGGATCACCCCGTATTGCAGCTCGGCCATGCGGTTCAGGTCGCCTTTGCGGCGCGCGCTTCCAGTTCCTGACGGGACTGTTCGATTTTCTGCTGGATCTGCGCCGAGCCCTGGACTTCGGCCTTTTCCGCATTCCAGATTTCTTCCAGGTCCGAGTACTCACGTTCGAGCCGGGCGATTTCTTCCTGGAGTTTTTCCAGGCGTTTCTTCGCCGCGTCGTCGCTTTCTTTCTTCAGCGCCTGGGATTCGACCTTCAGCTGAATCAGGCGCCGCTCCAGACGGTCCAGCACTTCCGGCTTGGAGTCGATTTCCATGCGGATGCGGCTGGCGGCTTCGTCGATCAGGTCGATGGCCTTGTCCGGCAACTGACGATCGGTGATGTAGCGATGGCTGAGCTTGGCGGCGGCAATGATCGCGCCGTCGGTGATCGCCACCTTGTGGTGAACCTCGTAGCGCTCTTTCAGGCCACGCAGGATAGCGATGGTGTCTTCTTCGCTCGGCTCATCCACCAGGACTTTCTGGAAGCGCCGTTCGAGGGCGGCATCCTTCTCTATATATTGGCGGTACTCGTTGAGCGTGGTTGCGCCGACGCAATGCAGCTCACCGCGAGCCAGTGCCGGCTTGAGCATGTTGCCGGCATCCATCGAGCCTTCGCCCTTGCCGGCGCCGACCATGGTATGCAGCTCGTCGATGAACAGGATGATCTGCCCTTCCTGCTTCGACAGCTCGTTGAGCAGGGATTTGAGGCGCTCCTCGAACTCGCCGCGATATTTGGCACCGGCAATCAGCGACCCCATGTCCAGGGACAGCAGGCGCTTGCCTTTCAGGCCATCGGGCACTTCACCGTTGATGATGCGCTGGGCCAGGCCTTCTGCGATCGCGGTTTTACCCACGCCAGGTTCACCGATCAGCACCGGGTTGTTCTTGGTGCGACGTTGCAGCACCTGGATGGTCCGGCGAATTTCATCGTCACGGCCGATCACCGGATCGAGCTTGCCTTCTTCGGCGCGCCTGGTCAGGTCGACGGTGTATTTGTCCAGGGCCTGGCGCGACTCCTCGTGGTTGGCGTCATTGACGGCCTCACCGCCACGCAGGTTGGTGATCGCGTTTTCCAGGGCTTTTTTGCTCACGCCCTGGCCGAGCAACAACTTGCCAAGCTTGCTGTTCTCGTCCATGGCGGCGAGCAGCACCAGTTCACTGGAAATGAACTGGTCGCCCTTCTGCTGGGCCAGGCGATCGGCCTGGTTGAGCAGGCGCGCCAGATCCTGCGACATATTGACGTCGCCGGTCGGGTTCTGGATTTTCGGCAGCTGATCGAGCTCTTTGGTCAGCGCTTTACGCAGGCTGTTGACGTCGAAGCCCACCTGCATCAGCAGCGGCTTGATCGAACCACCCTGCTGTTCAAGCATGGCTTGCATCAAATGCGCGGGCTCAATAGCCGGATGATCGAGGCCGACGGCCAGGGATTGGGCGTCGGACAAGGCTAACTGCAACTTACTGGTTAAACGATCTATACGCATGGGTCACCTTCCTTTTGAGCAGGCCGGACCGATAAAACATCCTGAATGAAGAAACCTGCCAGATACCTCATTAGATGTGGTCGATTCTGGGAGATTCAAGCGTCTTGATGTTGATGCAGGTCAGACAAGTCTAGCGTTCGAGCCAGATCAGGGAGGCAAACCGACCAGTGCGAGGAGCGCGGCGGTAAGAAAAGAAGCGCGGATCGGTCACGGTGCAGAAACCACCGCCATAGACGGCTGTGACACCGCGGGCAGCCAGGCGCAAACGCGCCAGTTGATAGATATCAGCCATGAATTTGCCAGCATTTGCGCTCGGCACAAAGGCCTCGGCGGCTTCAGGCAGTTGCCGGACGAAGGTTTCGCGTACTTCCGGGCCGACTTCAAAGGCTTGCGAGCCTATGGCCGGGCCGAGCCACGCCAGCACGTCGGCAGGTGGCACGGCCAGGCTGTCGAGGGTGGCTTCCAGCACGCCCGCCGCCAGCCCGCGCCAACCGGCATGGGCCGCCGCCACACGAGTGCCGGCACGGTCGCAGAAGAGTACTGGCAGACAATCGGCGGTCATCGCCGTGCAAGCGATACCGGGCGTTGCCGTCCAGCTGGCGTCGGCAGTCGCCACCAGGCCCGGGTCGGCATGAGCCACGGCAATGCCGTGAACCTGCTGCAACCAGGCCGGTTGAATAGAGAACCGAGCGGTGAGGCGACGGCGGTTTTCGGCAACGGCTTCGGGGCTGTCGTCGACGTGATCGCCCAGGTTGAGGCTGTCGAACGGCGCCAGACTGACGCCGCCCGCACGGGTGGTCACACAGGCTTTCACCCCGGCCGGCGCGGGCCAGTCGGGAATCAGCCAGTCACTCATCCGATGAACGCCTCGCGGTCTTGCTTGAGCAGTGTCAGCAACCAGACGAAGTCGTCCGGCAGTGGCGATTCCCAACTCATGCGTTTACCGGTGGTCGGATGATCCAGCTCCAGGAACCGCGCGTGCAGTGCCTGACGCGGAAAAGCCTTCAACGATTCGATCATGGTCACACTGGCTGCCGGCGGGATGCGGAAACGACCGCCGTAGGCAGGATCTCCGACCAACGGGAAGTTGATGTGGGCCATGTGGACCCGAATCTGGTGCGTACGACCGGTTTCCAGCTTGACCCGCACGTGAGTGTGGGAGCGGAAACGCTCGAGCACGCGGTAATGGCTGACGGCCTGTTTGCCACCTTCCATGACGGCCATGCGCTGGCGTTGCTGGCCATGACGACCGATCGGCGCGTTGATCTTGCCGCCGGCGGTGACCACACCGATCACGATGCATTCGTAGATCCGGCTGACGCTGCGACTTTGCAGTTGCGTGACCAGTTGGGTCTGCGCCTGAATAGTCTTGGCCACCACCATCAGACCGGTGGTGTCCTTGTCCAGGCGATGCACGATACCGGCGCGGGGCACATTGATAATGTCCGGCACATGGTGCAGCAAGGCGTTGAGCAAGGTGCCATCAGCATGACCGGCAGCCGGATGCACCACCAGGCCCGCAGGCTTGTTGATCACCAGGATGTCGTCGTCTTCATAGACAATGTCCAGCTCGATGTCTTGAGCGATCCATTCGCCCTGAGCTTCCTGCTCGGCAGTCAGTTCAAGAATGGCGCCACCGTGAACGATGTCTCGCGGGCGGATAACCGCCCCATCCACAGTCAGGCGGCCGTCTTTGATCCAGGCGGAAAGGCGCGAGCGCGAGTGCTCAGCGAATAATTGTGCGGCGACTTGATCGAGGCGTTGGCCGCCCAATTCGGACGGCACCTCTGCGCTAAGTTCAATTTTATCGGACATGCTCAGACTAGGCGTCGGCACAGCTTTTGGTTTCGGCTGCGCGCTTGTGGTTAAATACGGCGTCTTTTGCCCCGAAGCTATTCAACGGGGCGCTCATCATAACAGGACGGCCCCGCCCAAGACAGCGGCCGTCATAGGGACGCAAGCCGCCATGCAAGTGAAACACCTGCTGCTGATCGCCATCCTCGCATTGACCGCTGCTTGCTCATCGAAGGAAGTCGTAGATGAAAACCTGAGCGAAGTCGAGCTGTACCAGCAGGCTCAGCACGATCTGGACAATAGCAACTACACCAGCGCCACAGCCAAGCTGAAGGCCCTGGAGTCGCGTTATCCGTTCGGTCGCTACGCTGATCAGGCTCAACTCGAGCTCATCTATGCCAACTACAAGAACACCGAGCCAGAGGCTGCGAAGTCCGCCGCCGAGCGTTTCATTCGTCTGCACCCACAGCATCCGAACGTCGATTACGCGTATTACCTCAAAGGTCTGACTTCTTTCGACCAGGACGTCGGCCTGCTGTCGCGCTTCCTGCCGCTGGACATGACCAAGCGTGACCCGGGTGCCGCTCGCGACTCCTACAACGAGTTCGCCCAGCTGACCAGCCGCTTCCCGAACAGCCGCTACTCGCCGGACGCCAAGCAGCGCATGATCTACCTGCGCAACCTGCTGGCCGCTTACGAGATTCACGTTGCCGACTATTACCTGACCCGTCAGGCCTATGTCGCCGCCGCGAACCGTGGTCGCTACGTGGTGGAAAACTTTCAGGAAACCCCAGCGGTCGGTGACGGCCTGGCGGTGATGACCGAGGCCTACCAGCGTCTGCACCTGGACGAACTGGCCAACACCAGCCTCGAAACCCTGAAGCTCAACTACCCGAACCATCCAAGCCTGGTCGACGGTCAGTTCACGCCGTCGGTCGACGAAGCCGACAACCGTTCGTGGTTGAGCAAGGCCACCCTGGGCCTGATCGAATCCCGTCCGCCGCTGCCGCCGGGCGAAACCCGCGCCAACCAGGACGTACAGAAGCAGTTCCAGGAAGCCAAGGACGCGATTCCAAGCGATCTCAAGCCTAAAGATGCAGATGGCGACGTGATCGAAGAAGAGGAACACGAGTCCGAAGCCAACAACAGCGACCGCTCGTGGTTCAGCTACATGACCTTCGGCGTGTTCGACTGATATACGGCGACTCTGTAGGAGCGAGCTTGCTCGCGATGGACGTCAACGATGACGCGTTTCTTCTGAGTAAACGCGTCATCTAAAGATTTTTCGCGAGCAAGCTCGCTCCTACTGGCTGTGCGCAGGTCATGTCCTTGCTAAACTGGCTGATCATTAGCTAATAAAGCAGCTCGCCATGCTTCGTTTATTGTTCTGGATCGCCCTGATAGCCGCTGCGGTATGGTTCTGGCGCAAGTTCAAGGCTTCTTCCTCCGCCCCCAAGTCCTCCGCCGAGCTGGAAGCAGCACCGATGGTCCGCTGCGCACATTGCGGCGTCCACCTGCCCCGCGACCGCGCACTCAACCTCCAACAACAGTGGTATTGCAGCCAGGCTCACCTTGAGCAAGGCCCGGGTTCAAGTGACCGCTGAGACGTCCAGTCCCGGCAGCAAACAGGCCCAGCGACTGCTGCGTCTCTATCATCTTTACCGTTTAAGCGTCGGCCTCACCCTGGTGTTGCTGATCTCCAGCAACATGGACAACCAGTTGCTGAAGTTCGCCAATGACGACTTATTGCGCACTGGCAGCTGGCTGTACCTGATACTCAATATTCTGCTGGTGGTGTTTCTTGAGAACACCCGTCGCCCGGCGCAATTGTTCAGTCTCGCGCTGACCGACGTGCTGCTGCTGTGCGGCCTGTTCTACGCCGGTGGCGGCGTGGCCAGCGCCATTGGCAATCTGCTGATCGTGTCGGTGGCGATCAGCAACACCTTGTTGCGCCGGCATATCGGCTTGCTGATTGCCGCTGTCGGCGCGCTCGGCATCGTCGGGCTGAGCCTGCTGATAAGCTTCAGCCACCCGACCAGCCCCAACGACTACCTGCAAGTCGGCACGCTGGGGGCCCTGTGCTTCGCCGCAGCATTGTTGGTACAAGGCCTGATGCGGCGCCTGGAAGTCAGTGAAAGCCTGGCCGAGCAACGGGCCAGCGAAGTGGTCGGCCTCGAAGCCCTCAATGCGCTGATCCTGCAACGCATGCGCACCGGCATCCTGGTACTCGACGACAAGCGACGGGTGCAACTGGCCAACCACGGCGCGCTGACACTGCTGGGGCAGGACGGGCTTGAAGGCCATCTGATCGATGATTACTCGCCCACCCTGGTCGAACGCCTGCAACTGTGGCGCAACAATCCGACGCTGCGGCCCCAGAGCATTAAAGTCGACGGTAGTGGCCTGGAGCTGCAACCGAGCTTTATCGCCCTGGACCAAAGCCCCCATTACCAGATTCTGGTGTTTCTCGAAGACCTCGCCCAGATCGCCCAACAGGCCCAACAATTGAAACTCGCCGCCCTCGGCCGCCTGACAGCCGGCATTGCCCATGAAATACGCAATCCATTGGGCGCCATCAGTCACGCCGCGCAGCTATTACACGAATCAGAGGAACTCAATGGCGCGGATCGACGTCTGACCCAGATTATTCAAGACCACTCTCAGCGAATGAATCGGGTAATCGAAAACGTCCTGCAACTGTCCCGCCGCCAACAAACCGTGGCGCATCGGCTTGACCTGAAGCCGTGGCTGGAACAGTTCGTCGCCGAAACCCGCGAGCGCGCGACCACGCGTCAGCAGATTCACCTGCACATAGGGTCGGGCGACTTCAAAACCCTGATGGACCCGAACCAGTTGACCCAGATACTCGACAATCTGGTGCGCAACGGCTGGCGCCATAGCATCCAGGTCCACGACCAGGCGCAGGTCTGGCTCGAATTGTTTGTCGACCGCGACAGCCAGCTGCCGATTCTCGAAGTCCGGGACGATGGAACCGGCGTGGCACCGGACCATCAGGCGCAGCTGTTCGAACCGTTCTTCACCACCAGCACCCAAGGAACGGGGCTTGGACTTTATCTGTCCCGTGAGCTGTGCGAAAGCAACCAGGCCCGCCTAGACTTCAAACCACGCCAAGGCGGCGGCTGCTTTCGTATCACCTTTGCTCACGGACGGAAACAAAGTTGAACACAAGCCCACGGCAAAAAGTCCTGATCGTCGACGACGAGCCGGACATCCGCGAACTCCTGGAAATCACCCTGGGACGGATGAATCTCGACACTTTCAGTGCCCGCAACGTAGGCGCAGCCCAGGCGCTGCTGACGCGCGAGACCTTCGACCTGTGCCTGACCGACATGCGCCTGCCGGACGGCACCGGCCTGGAGCTGGTGCATTACATCCAGCAACGCCATACACAGGTTCCGGTGGCAATGATTACGGCCTATGGCAGCCTTGAAACAGCGATCAACGCACTCAAGGCCGGGGCCTTCGATTTCCTGACCAAACCGGTGGACCTTTCCCGGCTGCGGGAACTGGTCACCAGCGCCCTGCGCCTGACCGCGCCGGACGGCGCCCGCAGCACCGTCGATCGGCAGTTGCTGGGTGACTCATTGCCCATGCGCAACCTGCGCAAACACATCGACAAACTGGCCCGCAGTCAGGCCCCGGTGTACATCAGCGGCGAGTCTGGCAGCGGCAAGGAACTGGTCGCGCGGCTGATCCACGAGCAGGGGCCGCGGGCCAACCGACCCTTTATCCCGGTGAACTGCGGGGCGATCCCCTCGGAATTGATGGAAAGCGAGTTTTTCGGCCACCGCAAAGGCAGCTTCAGTGGCGCCATCGAGGACAAGCCCGGCCTGTTCCAGGCGGCCCATGGCGGTACGCTGTTCCTCGACGAAGTGGCTGACTTGCCACTGGCGATGCAGGTCAAACTCCTGCGGGCGATTCAGGAAAAAGCCGTGCGCAGTGTCGGTGGCCAGCAGGAAACCGTGGTCGATGTGCGCATCCTCTGCGCCACCCACAAAGACCTCGACGCTGAAGTCGCCGCCGAGCGCTTCCGCCAGGATTTGTACTACCGGCTGAACGTGATCGAGCTGCGGGTTCCGTCCTTGCGCGAACGTCGCGACGATATAGAGACCCTGGCCATCCATGTTCTCAAACGCCTGGCAGCCGGCAGCGGCCAGCCCGCCACCAGACTCCACCCACACGCCCTCGACGCGCTGAAAAGCTATCGTTTTCCGGGCAATGTGCGGGAACTGGAGAACATGCTCGAACGGGCGCACACGCTGTGTGACAACCAACAGATCGAAGCCGGCGACCTGCGATTGGCCGAAGGCAACTGTGCCGCGGAGGGCGGTGTGCCGGACCTGACGCAGATCGACAACCTGGAGGATTATCTGGAAAACGTCGAGCGCAAACTGATCCTCCAGGCGCTGGAGGAAACCCGCTGGAACCGTACGGCGGCGGCTCAGCGGTTGAATCTTTCGTTTCGGTCGATGCGTTATCGGCTCAAGAAGCTCGGTTTGGATTAAGGGCCCCTTCGCGAGCAAGCCCGCTCCCACATTTGATCTCTGCGGTTCATAAATAATATGTCCACTGGAGGTCTAATGTGGGAGCGGGCTTGCTCGCGAAGGCGATCTGACAGGCGCTCAAAACCCCGCGTCTAGATCCGCCCTTCTGGCGCATACGGCGCCGGATCGATAATCGGCTCACGCCCCACCATCACATCCGCAAACAACTGACACGACGCCGGCGCCAACACCAGTCCATTGCGGTAATGCCCGCAGTTGAGCCACAGGCCCTCAAAACCGGGCACCCGGCCAATGTAAGGAATGCCCTCCGGCGAACCCGGCCGCAATCCGGCCCAATGCCCGACCACTTCGGCCTCCGCCAATGCCGGAATCAACTCCACCGCGGATGCCTTCAGGCTGTCCAGGGCGGACTCGGTCGGTGTCTTGTCGAACCCTTCATGCTCCAGGGTACTGCCAATCAGAATGTGCCCGTCGCGCCGAGGAATCGCATAACGCCCCTTGGCCAGGACCATGCTCGGCAGAAAGTCCGCCGCGCACTTGTAAAGAATCATCTGTCCCTTGACCGGTTCCACCGGCAGGTCCAGACCCAGGCTCTTGAGCAGATCACCACTCCAGGCGCCAGCCGTCAGCACCACCTGATCGCCACGAATGGCGCCCGCCGAGGTTTGCACCCCGACCACAGCAGCGCCTTCACGGATGAACCCGCTGACTTCGCAGTGCTCATGAATCGTCACGTTCGGCAGCGCCAGCAACGCAGCCTTGAGGGATTTCACCAACCGCGGATTGCGCACATTGGCCACATCGGCCATGTAGATCGCCCGAGAAAAACCGGCACCGAGCACCGGCACCGCATCGTGGGCCGCCGAGATATCCACAGCCCGCAACGGCCGGTTTTCACGCTCGGCCCAGGCAAGCGCTTCGGCTTCGTCATCGAGATCCAGCCAGTACAACCCGGTGGTGTGCACTTCAGGATCAATCCCGGTCGCCGCGAACAACCGCTCGCCCAGCTGCGGATAAAAATCCTGGGACCAATGGGCCAACGCGGTGACCGCCGGGTTGTAGCGCCATGGATAGAGCGGCGAGACGATTCCGCCACCGGCCCAGGAGGACTCCTGGCCGACATTCGCGCGATCCAGCAATACAACGCTCTGCACTTCGGACGCGAGATTGAATGCGGTCAGCAAACCTATTACGCCGCCACCGACAATCACCACTTGCTGTTGCCTGGTCATGTTCTGATCCAACCGTTAAATAGACAGAGGGCGAAAAGGCGCCCGAAAAAGAGTTCAGCGACCCCAGCAATCCTTGGTGGCCAGGCCGGCTGCTGCATTCTCCATGCTCCTGACGCCGGTGTTGGTGATGGTGAAATCCCCACACTTGTCCGTCGCCATGGCGCTGCCGGCCTTGCGCACAGCCGTCAACTTGAAAGCCTGATCGGTCAAGGCCGGAGTAATCGTGTAGAAATCATTGCCCGCGCTCAAGCCGGTGGCGCCGGTGTAGACATTCGACTTCGAATAAAACCGTTCGAGAATCTGCGCCTGCTCCGAGAGCAAACCCGCCACCTCAGTCCGGCGGCCTTTCTTCACGTACTCGGTGAGGCTCGGGTAGCCAATGGTGATGACGATCCCGATGATCGCAATCACGATCATGATTTCAATCAGGGTAAAACCTCGGTTGGTTCTGCGCATGCCTCAACTCTCACTTACTGTATTTGTCGCCACATGATGCGACGACTGTCACCGTTGCCGCCCTTTTCCGTCAGCCGGGTCACCGTCGCACTGGAATCGCCCACGATCTTGGCGGTGCCGCCGTTGACGATGGCGTTCAACACCGGCATCCCGCCAGTGAATATCACCCCGCTGGAAATCGTGTCGCTGCTGTCGACCACGTTATCGCCATTGGTATCGAGCACCGCGTAGTTGAACATTTTACCGCTGAATGCATCCAGTTCGATCAGTTTGCCGGTGCCGAAACTGGCACAAGGGTCCGTAGTGTCGACGCTGGCGGTGGTAAAGACGATTCGTCCCAGAATCAAAGCCGCCTGGTTGATCACCCGCTCCCCGTTCAACACGCTGTTGTAGACCAGCGGCAGGTACCAGCCCTTCTTGGCCGGGTAGGTCACTTCGTTCTGGCTGGTGGTGATGAACTGCCCCGAGCTTCCCGAAAACACGCCCGTCACCGCCTGGGCCTGCAAACTGGAGGTGGTGATCTGCCCGCTGCCACCGTTGGCGTCCCACACCGCATAGAACGCCTGTAGATCCTTGTTGGTCTTGTCGGCCGTCTCGTTGAATTTTCCGCTGCCGAAAAATACCACCTTGCCGCCCAGGGTATTGTCCGCCAGCAGCGGTTGCGCCGTGATCGGCTGAGTGGCGCCCCCGGCGGTGGTAAACAACGGCTTGCCGGAGAACGCTACGCCCCAGGTGTCTGTGGTAGCGCCACTCAGGTCAAACTTCCACAACCGTCCTTTCAGGTCACCGCCGTAGGCGGCCTGCACCACGTTCTGCGAATTGACCTTGAGTTTCACCGAGGACAGGCCGTTGGTGGTTTCGCTGCTGTCGATGACGATCTTCTTTATCAGCGACCCATCACGAATGTCCACCACGTATAACGCCGCCACCCCTGAACTGCTGCCATAGCCGTTGGAGATGAACGCCGCCCAGCGCCCATCGGCCAAGCGTGCCACTTCCGGACGGGCGTAGGCATAACCCAGGTCATTGAACACGTTCGCGGTATTGGCCGTGGTCGGCGCACTGATCTCCCACAACGCCTTGGTCACGTTACCCACCGCTGCGTCGTACAGTTGCACGGCGTAAAACGTCTTGCCGCCCGCGCCGGTACCGCCCAGGGCGAGGGTTTTCCAGGCACTGTTGAGCTGGGCATCGAACACGCCGAGCTGCCCATCGACCAGAAACTCGTGACCGACTCCGTTGAGGTAGGCGGTGTCGGCGATAGTGCGTAGCGATGGCAGCACACTCGACGGCATGTAGGCGTAACGCCGGGTGCCGTTGGCCGGGTTGATGACGTTTACAAAGCCGTCATTGGCGTTTACCACCAGACTGGCGCTCATGTTCGCGGCTTTGGTGGCGAGGTAGGTGCTGTAGCTGGTATCGCCCACCAGGTCGGCGGCGGTCTTGTCCGAAGGCGACGCCAGTACCAGGGGTGAATTGATGATGTCGCCGAGTAATGCGCTGCGCACTTTCAACCCGGTTTTGTTGATGCCCTTGCTCCACTCCACCAAGTCGCTTGCGGTTATGCCGGTAGGCAAACCCTGACCGAGGATCGTCTGCTGCGCCGGCGAGAAGTTGGCATAGGCCAGGGTCACGGGCGCATTGGTCAGGGTATTCCAGGACTGATAGGTCGGTGCCGTGGCGCCGGGCACGATGGCCGTGTCGGTCGTCCAGAGTACCGAGGCGGTATTGACCTCGCCGTTGGAGCTGAAGCCATAGGACTTGATCGTGCCGCGCCAGTCCTTGGGGTCATAGCTGGTCTGGTAATAGGAGGAGCCGACGCCGACGATCGAGCTGCTGGTGATGCCGCTGCCTCCGGAACCGGCCTTGGACGTGATGTCGCTCAAGGCCGATGACAATGCCGTATTGAGGCCGGCACTGTCCGTCGCCTGGTAGTACTTGCCCTGCCCGTATCTGGCGGCGTCCGACAACATCTGGTTCGCGGCGGTGAAACCGACGGTGTAGGTGTTCATGTTCTGCTTGGGAAAGTCCGCCGCGTTCCAGTTTTTGCCCGCGGCGTCGGTACCGGTGGTGCGCATGTCGATGTCAAAGGCGAACTTGGCAATGTCGTCCAGGTACAGGGTATCGCCCTCTGCGTCACCGAACAGGTTGTCGCCATCGTTGGTGCTGATGCCGTCCCAGTTCGGTAAACGGCTGCCGCCGAGCGGGTCATTGGTGGGGAAAGTCCGGTCGAAGGTGGGCAGGCCATCGGTGATTACCACGCCGTAGTTCTTTTGGCAGCGATACTGGATCGGACTGGTGTAGGTGGTCGGTGCGGCGTTGTAGTACGGCGCCATGCCGCGCATGTACCGGGTTATCTCGTAATAGGATTCCGCCAACGGGGTATTGGCTATGGCGCTCAAGCCACTGACCGAGGCGATCAGGGCGCTGTAGTTGGTGTTCGCCTGGGCTTGGGTGACGCTGCCGCTGACGGGAGACAGGTCACTGACCGGACGGGCAATAAAACCTCCGGGGCCGGAGTTGCTGCTGGCGGGCGGGTTAAAAGTCGCCAGGCCGATACGCAGCGCGCGATTGCTGCTGACCAGGTTTGTCGACACATCCTGTGCCACGCTCATCCGGTAATCGTTGGGGATCGCGCCGGTGCCGCTGGTGAAATCCCTGTTGGAACCATTGGCCAGGCCCACCAGATAAGACAAGTAGTCGGCGGTGTAGCGAGTGTTTTCGTTGCCCACCGGGTCGGGCAGCTTCAGGCATATGGAGGACAGCCCCAGAAAGCCGCGATAGAAACCGTACCAATTGCCGCTGGTCGAGCAGCCTCCCCGGTTGAGGCTGGACAGGAGGATGTTGGTGTCGCTCATGTCCAGATTCTGCCCGCTGAAGCAGGAGGAGTTGGAGCTGCAAATGGCGATCTGCGCGCGGTTGACCGTTGGATCGAACCCTGGCGCCCAGATGATGTTGTTCATGCTCCCCGAGTCATCGATCAGCAGCATCACGTTTGGCGGGACGGCGGCGGCACTCAACAGCGGTGAGTCCGAAGGTGTGAATGCATAGGCCGGTGCTGACAAGTAAAGCCCCGACAGCACGCCACACAACAATTGCCACAGCCCGGCGCGCCGCTCAGTATTTCGCATAGATACTCTCCACCACACTGCGAGAATTACCGGCGATACCCACTGCGGTCACCCGGTACAGCTTTACCGTGTCATCCGTCGGCAGTTTCACCGCCCCCCTGGTAGTGCCGAGGTACTGCACGCCATAAAAGCCGTTACCGGAGGCGATCCAGGTCACACCCGAGGAGGAGTAGAACCCGGCGGCAGTGATCAGCGACGCCTCCGCCGGCGGCGCGCACTGAGTAACACTGGTGCAAACCGGCAGTGAATAAGTCTCCAGCTGTACTGCACTTTCGCCGACGCGTAGCGCGGCTTCGGCGGCCTGGAACGATTGATTGCGCAGGGTAACGCTGCCAGCCATCTTTTCCTGAAGAGTGGCATTCTGCATCGATGAAATGCCGATCAGTGTCAGCAGCAGCAGAAACACCAGGCTGACCAACAGCGCCATGCCGCGCTGGGAGTGAGGGGGCACGGGGGGGGAAATTCATCGTCCTCCCCTCATGGCAACCGGTTGCGCAAAGCGGCAACCACGTTGAAGGTTTGATCACGCACGCGCGCGTTCGGGTCTCTGAGGGTCAACGCCAGGCGTACGCTGCGAATCGAGCTCATATCGGATGGGTTGCTGCTGTAACTCAAGCCTCCGCTCGAACCCTCGATGCCGAAGCTCACATTGAAGGCACTGACGTTGTCGACCAGCACCGCCTGAGTCGGTGTACCACTGCCGACCCCCATCGTCAGCTGGTTATTCTTGAAGATGTAGATCAGCCGCCGGATTGGAAATGCCATCTGGCCATCACCAGGGGCTCGTATCCCCGTGTAAGCGAATCCGGTCTCGATGCTGGTGCCGGCGGCTGGCCCACACCTGGATACCACCGTCCAGGTTGGCGCCCCTCCACTGCGCACGACATCGGCCGTCACCAAGGTTAATTTCTGGTTGGCATTGTCCCAACTGATCGGTGTGGCCTGACTGGCGTTGAAATCGCCCGCCGAACTGGCGTCGGTGATCGTCCCCAGGCAACCGAACATGCCGACCATGCGGATTTCCTGAATCAGCTTGCTCAGCACGAATCGTGCGTCTTCCTGCATGTTGGCCGCGGCGTTCTGGCTGACGTAAGTGTTCTTGGCGGCAATGAAAACCTGCGCGACGCCCAGCACCACGATCAGGCTCAACGCCAGGGCGATCAATAATTCGATCAGGCCGAAACCTTTGCTGGCGCTCTTCATGGCGTCGACATCGGGTCGACGGTGGCGCGACTGCTCAGCACGTAGCTGCGCCGCGAATCGGCGATATTGGCAGCCCGCGAATCGTCCCAGGTGACGGTGATGGTGTATACCCGCTGATTGCGCGTGACGCTGCCTGTCGCAGTGGCGCCGAGGGCGTTGACGATGTTGGAGGTGAAATCATACAAATCCTGATCCCGGGCGACGCTCAGGTTGCCCGAGGTCGGTGGCGTGACGGTGTAATCGGCAGCGGAGTTGGCGCGAATGCGGTCCATCAGGTCGTAGGCGATAAAACTGGCCTGGCTGGTCATCCGCGAGCTGTCCGTGTATTTCAGCGCGTTGAGCTGAATCGCCGCCGCCCCCAACAGACCGACGCTCAGTATCAACAACGCCACCAAAACCTCGATCAGCGTCATGCCCTCCTGTGCACGCTTGCTCCATCCCCTCATCCGCAACTTCCACCCAATAGAATTCGTCCATTCAAACACACATTCAGCGTCCTGCTTTGCGCCCCCAATACGTAGCTGATCACCACCGGCGCAGAGGGTGCCGCCAACCCGCCCAGATTGTTGAAATCGATCGCGGTCACGCCTGAGGTTAGCGTCAGACTCGCACCGCTGCTCATGGCCGGAACAACCCGCAATACAATGGGCGGTTTGACACTAGCGTCGTAAACAGCCAGCTCACCGGTCCAGACTTTGCCTGTTTCTGTCGGACGAAGCTGGGTGGTAATGCCCCGGTCGATGGCTTCCAGTCGGGCGAAATTCAGAGCGCGCTGCAGATCGCCCATTTCGGTGTCGGCCTTGGTACTTTGCACCGAACGGGTAAATGCCGGAACAGCTATCGTGATCAGGATCAGAAAAACCGCGAGCGCGACCAGCAACTCGATCAGCGTGAAACCTTTTGTACGATGATCCATCGTTGCCCTCCGTAGCCGTCGGCTATACCTGCTTCTACACGCTAGAACATTCGACCGGCAGATGTACGGTTGATTTGCCATTACCTGCGCATGGATCGCGCGGGGTACCACTCCAGGGAGGGAGTTGTCATGCGTCAGCAAGGTTTCAGCCTGATCGAACTGCTCATGGGACTGACAATTACCGGGATTGTTCTGTCATTGGTCAGTCCGGCTTTAGCGGCACTCACCGAGGCGAACCATCGCGAGGAAGCGGCGAACTCGCTGGTCGCTGGCCTGCGCAGCGCCAGGAGCGAAGCGATCACGCGCAGCCAGACCGTCATGATTCACGCCATCGACGGCGACTGGAGCCAAGGCTGGCGGATCATTGTGGATGTTAATGGCAAGGGACACGAGGACAGCAGCAATCCGTTGCTGGTCGAACGCCGGAGTGGCACCCGGGTGCCGATTTTCGGCAATCAATATGTCAGGACGTCCATACGCTTCAGCAATCTGGGCGAACCGCTGCACAATGGCTTTCAAGCAGGAACGCTGCATGTTTGCGCGGTCCGCGAGCCGATCAGCCAACACCAGGTGGTGCTGGCTTCGAACGGTCGTGTCAGCCTGCGCAGTCAAAAAACCGTGCAGGCATTGTGCGCGGGAGGAAAAGACTCAGAGCAAAGAGCGGACTCTTAATTCTTTAGGCATGGAGAACGTGATGTTCTCCTCGCGGCCCGCCAGTTCATCGGCCCCGGTAGCGCCCCACGCCTGCAACTGCTGGATCACGCCACGCACCAGGACTTCCGGTGCCGAAGCGCCAGCGGTGATGCCGATGCGCTCGACACCTTCGAACCAGCTCTTGCGCAGATCTTCGGCGCCGTCGATCAGGTAAGCCGGAGTCGCCATGCGTTCGGCAAGCTCACGCAGGCGATTGGAGTTGGAGCTGTTCGGGCTGCCGACCACCAACACCACGTCGCATTCGTCGGCCAGTTGCTTGACCGCGTCCTGACGGTTTTGCGTGGCGTAGCAGATGTCGTCCTTGCGCGGCCCGCCGATCGAAGGGAAACGCGCGCGCAGGGCATCGATGACGCGACTGGTGTCATCCATGGACAGCGTGGTCTGGGTCACGAACGCCAGTTTTTCGGGATTGGTCACTTGCAACGCAGCAACGTCTTTTTCGTCTTCGACCAGGTAGATCGCGCCACCGTTGCTGCCATCGTACTGGCCCATGGTGCCTTCGACTTCCGGGTGACCGGCGTGGCCGATAAGGATGCATTCACGGCCGTCGCGGCTATAGCGCGCGACCTCGATATGCACCTTGGTCACCAGCGGACAGGTCGCGTCGAATACCTTCAGGCCGCGGCCGGCCGCTTCAGTACGTACAGCCTGGGACACACCGTGGGCACTGAAGATCACGATGACGTCGTCCGGCACCTGATCCAGTTCTTCAACGAAAATCGCGCCGCGAGCACGCAGGTCTTCGACGACGAATTTGTTGTGGACCACTTCGTGACGCACATAGATCGGCGGCCCGAAGACTTCCAGGGCGCGGTTGACGATTTCGATCGCCCGGTCCACACCGGCGCAGAAGCCACGGGGATTGGCGAGTTTGATTTGCATGCTGTGCCTCGTGTCTTGCCCTGTGTAGGAGCGAGCTTGCTCCGGGCGGCGTTCCGACGATGGACTTCAGGACACCGCGTTAATTCAGAACGAACGCGCTATCGTTAACGATCATCGCGAGCAAGCTCGCTCCTACAGGACACCGCGTAGATTCAGAAAGAACGTATGTTATCGCGAGCCGTGTTCGGTCCGTTACAGCGATTTGACGTCGATGATTTCGACGTCAAAGGTCAATGTCTTGCCAGCCAACGGATGGTTGAAGTCGATGGTTACTTGCTCGTCATCGAATTCCTTTACCACGCCCGGCAACTCAGTATTGGCCGCATCGTTGAAGATCACCAGCAAACCCGATGACAGTTCCATGTCCTTGAACTGCGAGCGCGGGATGATCTGCACGTTCTGCGGGTTCGGCTGGCCAAAAGCGTTTTCCGGCGCAATCGTCAGCGTACGCTTGTCACCCGCCTTGAAGCCGAACAGCGCTGCTTCGAAACCTGGCAACAGGTTACCGTCGCCGACCTTGAAGGTCGCCGGGGCTTTGTCGAAGGTGCTGTCGACGGTGTCGCCATTGTCCAGGCGCAATGCAAAGTGCAAGGTGACTTCCGTGTTCTGGCGGATGCGTTGCTCAGCCAATACCTGTTCAGTCATGAACGGCTTCTCCGGTTTTCTTGGTTTTGAACATATCCAGCGCCAGCATCACGGCACCGACAGTAATTGCACTGTCGGCAAAGTTGAACGCAGGGAAATACCAGCGGTTCTGCCAATGCACCAGGATGAAATCGATCACATGGCCATAGGCAATGCGGTCATACAGATTGCCCAACGCGCCACCCAGCACCAGCGCCAAAGCGACCGCCAGCCAGGTTTCGTTGCGCCCAAGACGCTTGAGCCAAACGACCAGCACCACACTGACCACGACCGCGATCAATGCGAACAGCCAGCGCTGCCAGCCGGAGCTGTCGGCCAGGAAGCTGAACGCCGCACCGGTGTTGTAGGCCAGTGTCCAGCTGAACAGATCGGGGATCACCACGATCTGCTGGAACATTTCGAGCCTGCCTTCGAAGTAGAACTTGCTGGCCTGGTCAATGACCAGGACCAGCAGACTCAACCAGAGCCAGCTCAGCCGTCCGAAACGACCAACGCCATTAGGCATAGTGACGAACCTCGCCGGCGCCGCTGATATTGTCGACGCAACGACCGCAGATTTCCGGATGTTCCGGGTTCACGCCAACGTCTTCACGGCAGTGCCAGCAACGGGCGCACTTGGCGTGGCTCGACTTGACCACTTGCAGCTTCAAACCGGTGACTTCGGTGACCACGGCATCGGCAGGCGCCTGCACGAACGGCGCGACGGTAGCTGTCGAGGTAATCAGTACAAAGCGCAGCTCGTTGCTCAGCTTGGCCAGGTCGGCGCTCAGCGCCTCTTCGGCGAACAGCGTCACTTCGGCTTGCAGGTTGCCACCGACGGCCTTGGCCGCACGCTGGATTTCCATTTCCTTGTTGACCGCGACCTTCACCGCCATGATCCGCTCCCAGTAGGCGCGGTCCAGCTCGATACCTTCCGGCAGCTCGCTCAGGCCTTCGTACCAGGTGTTGAGCATCACGGACTCGTTGCGCTCGCCCGGCAGGTATTGCCACAGTTCATCAGCGGTGAACGCGAGGATCGGCGCGATCCAGCGCACCAGCGCCTCGGAGATGTGATACAGCGCGGTTTGCGCCGAACGGCGGGCCTTGCTGTTGGCGCCAGTGGTGTACTGACGGTCCTTGATGATGTCCAGGTAGAAACCGCCCAGCTCCTGCACGCAGAAGTTGTGGATCTTGGAGTAGACGTTCCAGAAGCGGTATTCGCCGTAGTGCTCTTGCAACTCGCGTTGCAGCAGCAGGGTGCGGTCCACGGCCCAACGGTCCAGCGCCAGCATTTCTTCGGCCGGCAGGATGTCGGTGGCCGGGTTGAAGCCGGTCAGGTTCGAGAGCAGGAAGCGCGCGGTGTTACGGATACGCCGGTAGGCGTCCGCACTGCGTTGCAGAATCTGCTCGGAAACCGCCATTTCGCCCGAGTAATCGGTAGACGCCACCCACAGGCGCATGATGTCGGCGCCCAGGGTGTCGTTGACTTTTTGCGGCGCGATCACGTTGCCCAACGACTTGGACATCTTGCGACCGGACTCGTCGACAGTGAAGCCGTGGGTCAACAGTTCGCGGTACGGCGCGTGATTGTCGATGGCGCAACCGGTCAGCAGCGACGAGTGGAACCAGCCGCGGTGTTGGTCGGAGCCTTCCAGGTACAGGTCGGCGCGTGGACCGGTCTCGTGGCCCATCGGGTGCGAACCGCGCAGGACGTGCCAGTGCGTGGTGCCCGAATCGAACCAGACGTCCAGGGTGTCGCTGATCTTGTCGTACAGAGGCGCTTCGTCACCGAGCAATTCGGCGGCGTCCATCTTGAACCAGGCTTCGATGCCTTCGACTTCGACGCGCTTGGCGACTTCTTCCATCAGCTCGGCGGTGCGCGGGTGCAGTTCGCCGCTTTCCTTGTTCAGGAAGAACGGGATCGGCACACCCCAGTTGCGCTGACGGGAGATGCACCAGTCCGGACGATTGGCAATCATCGAGTGCAGGCGCGCCTGGCCCCAGGCTGGAACGAACTTGGTTTCTTCGATGGCTTTGATCGCCCGCTTGCGCAAGGTATCGCCGGTCACAGGCTCTTTGTCCATGCCGATGAACCACTGCGCGGTGGCGCGATAGATCAGCGGGGTCTTGTGACGCCAGCAGTGCATGTAGCTGTGTTCGATGATGCTGGTGTGCAGCAACGCACCGACTTCGGTCAGTTTGTCGACGATGGCCGGATTGGCCTTCCAGATGAACTGGCCGCCGAAGAACTCCAGCGAGGTCGCGTAAACGCCGTTGCTTTGCACCGGATTGAGGATGTCGTCGTTGACCATGCCGTATTTCTTGCAGGTCACGAAGTCGTCTACGCCGTAGGCCGGTGCGGAGTGAACCACGCCGGTGCCAGCGCCCAGTTCAACGTACTCGGCCAGGTAAACGGGCGACAGGCGATCGTAGAACGGGTGACGGAAGTTGATCAGTTCCAGTTCTTTACCGGTGGTAGTCGCGATGACCGAGCCTTCCAGGCTGTAACGGGCCAGGCACGACTCGACCAGCTCTTCCGCCAGCACCAGCAGCTTGTCGCCGACGTCGACCAGCGCGTAGTTGAATTCCGGATGGACGTTCAACGCCTGGTTGGCCGGGATGGTCCACGGGGTGGTGGTCCAGATCACGATCGAAGCGGGCTTGCCCAGCGACGGCAGACCGAAAGCGGCAGCCAGTTTGGCTTCATCGGCAATCGGGAAGGCAACGTCGATGGTCGAAGACTTCTTGTTCTCGTACTCGACTTCCGCTTCAGCCAGGGCCGAACCGCAGTCGAAGCACCAGTTCACAGGCTTGAGGCCCTTGAACACGAAGCCGCCTTTGACGATTTCGGCCAAGGCGCGGATTTCACCGGCCTCGTTCTTGAAATCCATGGTCTTGTACGGGTTGGCAAAGTCGCCCAACACGCCCAGACGGATGAATTCGGACTTCTGGCCTTCGATCTGCTCGGTGGCGTAGGCACGGCACAGTTCGCGGGTCTTGTCCGCGCCCAGGTTCTTGCCGTGGGTCACTTCGACCTTGTGTTCGATCGGCAGGCCATGGCAATCCCAGCCCGGGATATAAGGCGCGTCGAAACCCGACAGGGTTTTCGAACGGATGATCATGTCCTTGAGAATCTTGTTCAGTGCATGACCGATGTGAATCGTGCCGTTGGCGTACGGAGGACCGTCGTGCAGGACGAACTTCGGACGATCCTTGCCAATTTCGCGCAACTTACCGTACAGGCCAATGCTGTCCCAGCGCTGCAGAATCTGCGGTTCGCGCTGAGGCAGGCCGGCCTTCATAGGGAAGGCGGTGTCCGGAAGGTTTAGCGTGGCTTTATAGTCGGTCATTTAAGGCTCTTCATTAGCGATTGGCGCTAGGTGCGACAGGGCACGGGCGGCGGCAACATCCGCATTGATCGCCGTCTTAAGCGCCTCCAGAGAGGCGAAACGCTGCTCTTCACGCAGCTTGTGGTGGAAAACCACCGTCAAACGCCGGTCATACAGATCGCCGGCAAAATCTAAAAGATGCACTTCGAGGTGGGCTTTGCCATCCCCTTGGACCGTTGGCCGCACGCCGATATTGGCGACGCCTGGCCAGGTCTTGCCGTCGATGTCGACATTGACCAGGTAAACCCCGGTCAACGGCACGCGACGACGCTTGAGTTGTATGTTGGCCGTGGGCGTACCCAACTGGCGGGCCAGCTTCTGGCCGTGCAAGACCCGTCCGGCAATCCGGAACGGGCGACCAAGCAACTGCTCGGCCAAGACAAAATCGGCAGCGGCCAGGGCATTGCGGACCTGGGTGCTGCTGACGCGTATGCCGTCCAGCTCGACCGTCTGCGCGGCTTCGACGGTAAAGCCTTGCAGGACGCCGGCCTGCTGCAGGAAAACGAAGTCCCCTACCCGGTCACAACCGAACCGGAAGTCATCACCGACCTCCAGATGCTGCACGCCAAGACCGTCCACCAGGATGGTATCGACGAATTCGCTGGCGCTGAGCTTGCTCAGACGCTGGTTGAACGCCAGGCACAACACCCGGTCGACACCTTCGACGGCCAGCAGCTGCAATTTGTCTCGCAGGCGGGCCAGACGGGCGGGAGCCGTATCCGGGGCGAAGAATTCTCGGGGCTGCGGCTCGAAAATCACCACGCAGCTGGGCACGCCCAACTCGAGCGCACGCTCACGCAGCCTCGCCAGGATTGCCTGGTGACCACGGTGAACACCGTCAAAGTTGCCAATAGTGGCGACACAGCCCCGATGCTGGGGGCGCAGGTTGTGGAGGCCTCGAACCAGCTGCATAACGCGCTTCTTGCTCATAAAGTGGTCGATTATAACCACACACGGCGGCCGACGACAGGCAACACCGTAACCCAAAGTGATCGAACCGACAAAACTGCCGGCCCGCCCGTGTTTATCGAGGTCGAAACCTCAGCTCAGCGCCTTGCGATTGAAGTCGCGCAAACGGAAGCCCATCAACAGCAACATACCGAAATATGCCACCACGCCAGCGGTCACCAGCGCGCCCAGACGCAGGAATCGTTCGAGCATGTGCCCCTGATCCCAGGCCGGCATGAAATGCATCGCGCCCAGCAATACCGCGGACATCACCAGCACCGCAACCACCAGTTTAACCCCGAACTTCGCCCAGCCGGGCTGCGGCTGGTACATCTGCTGCTTGCGCAGTTGATAGAACAGCAGGCCGGCGTTGAGGCAGGCACCGGCGCTGATGGCCAGGGCCAGGCCAGCATGGGCCAGCGGGCCGATCAGCACCAGGTTGAACAGCTGAGTAACGACCAAAGTGAAAATCGCGATTTTTACCGGGGTACGGATGTTTTGTTGCGCATAAAAGCCCGGAGCCAACACTTTGATGACGATAATCCCCAGCAGACCGACCGAATAGGCGACCAGTGCACGCTGAGTCATTGCCGCATCAAATGCACTGAACTGCCCGTACTGGAACAGTGACACAGTCAGCGGCTCCGCCAGAATCCCCAGTGCCAGCGAGCACGGCAACACCAGTATGAAGCACAGGCGCAGACCCCAGTCGAGGATTCGCGAATATTCCTGGCGATCCTTGCTGGCGTAGGACTTGGCCAGGGTCGGCAGCAAGATCGTGCCCAACGCCACGCCCAGCACACCGGACGGCAATTCCATCAAGCGGTCGGCGTAATACATCCAGGACACGGAACCGGCGACCAGAAAGGAGGCGAAGATGGTGTTGATGATCAGCGAAATCTGGCTCACCGAAACACCGAGAATCGCCGGTGCCATCTGCTTCAACACCCGCCAGACCCCGCTGTCGCGCAGGTTCAGGCGCGGCAGTACCAACATGCCGATCTTCTTCAGGTGCGGCAATTGATAGAGCAATTGCGCCAGGCCACCGACCAGTACCGCCCAACCCAGGGCCATGACCGGCGGATCGAAGTACGGTGTCAGGAATACCGCAAAGATGATCATGCTGACGTTGAGTAGCGTTGGCACAAAGGCCGGCACCGAAAAGCGGTTATAGGTATTGAGGATCGCACCGGCCAATGAAGACAGGGAGATCAGCAATATGTATGGAAAAGTCACCCGCAGCAGACTCACGGTCAGCTCGAACTTTTCCGGGGTATCGGTGAAACCCGGCGCAGTCGCCCAGATGACCCACGGCGCGGCAACCATGCCCAGCACGGTGACCAGCGCCAGCACCAGCGTCAGCAGGCCGCAGACATAGGCGACAAAGGTCCGCGTCGCCTCCTCGCCCTGCTGGTTTTTATATTCGGCCAGAATCGGCACGAAGGCTTGGGAAAATGCCCCCTCGGCGAAGATCCTCCGCAGTAGATTGGGCAGTTTGAAGGCGATAAAGAAGGCGTCGGTCGCCATCCCGGCACCAAATGCCCGTGCGATTAGAGTGTCCCTGACGAACCCCAGAACCCGGGAAATCATCGTGATAGAGCTGACGGCGGCCAACGATTTGAGCAGATTCATTGAAAGAGTTTGTGCCTGTCGATAAACAGCAGGCGAACAAAGCGCCCACTTATGCGATACTCCGCGCCGCAGCAGCACAGAGCCAAAGCTCGCGAGTTTACAGGTCAAGCGCCGGAAATAAATATCCCGCCTCTTTATACCTACCACTTAGCGGAACGTCTCAACCGCCCTTGACAAGACATCAACTCATCGGCATGATTCGCGGCCTATTTTGTTTGCTATTTCCTAAAAAGTCTTTCGAGGAGCTCGACGGTGGCCAACACACCTTCCGCCAAAAAACGTGCAAAACAGGCTGAGAAGCGTCGCAGCCACAACGCCAGCCTGCGTTCCATGGTTCGTACCTACATCAAGAATGTAGTTAAGGCCATTGACGCAAAAGACGCTGAAAAAGCCCAAGCTGCTTACGTTCTGGCCGTGCCAGTTATCGACCGTATGGCCGATAAAGGCATCATCCACAAGAACAAGGCCGCTCGTCATAAGAGCCGCCTGAACGGTCACGTCAAGGCTCTGAACCTTGCTGTAGCCGCATAAGCGATAAGCTTGTTGAAAAACCGACCTCCGGGTCGGTTTTTTATTGCCCGGGATTTAACAAGCCCCGCGCAAAAAAAAATGTGGGAGCGGGCTTGCTCGCGAATGCGGTGTATCAGCAGCAAAAATGTCGCCTGACACACCGCACCGCGAG
>NZ_MULM01000133.1:0-47406 GCF_002029345.1 Pseudomonas sp. VI4.1 | reverse complement strand
GAGGCTTGGCAAAAACCCAAGCCCTGGTCATCCTCGCCCGCAAGCTGTGCCGGGTGGCATTCGCACTCATGAAAAACCAAAGCGAATACCAGCCGAATTTAAGGTTGCAGGGTTCCCCTGCAACATAGAATCTCCCACATTGGATCGCATTCCATCTGGATGATCGCGGTTAACTGTGGGAGCGGGCTTGCCCGCGAAGGCGGCTGAACAGGCAACAAATATCCCGGCACAGAAATACAAAAGCCCCGATCAACTCGACCGGGGCTTTTTGGTTTTACAGCCTCACTCAATCACGCAGATCCGACTCATGAATCGGCTGCTCCCGATGGGTGGCCCGCTGATACTGCGCCGGCCAGATGGCCTTGCGCCCACCCAGGTCGTCATCGGCATGCAGCGGCCAATACGGATCGCGCAACAGTTCCCGAGCCAGGAAGATGATGTCGGCCTGGCAGGTGCGCAATATGTGCTCGGCCTGAGCGGGTTCGGTAATCATGCCTACCGTGCCGGTGGCAATGCCCGACTCCTTGCGCACACGCTCGGCGAAGCGGGTCTGATAACCCGGCCCTGTGGGGATCTCGGCGTTGACCGCCGTACCCCCCGACGACACGTCGATCAGGTCCACGCCCAACGCGTGAAGGCGCCGCGCCAGTTCGACGGTTTCATCGGGGTTCCAGCCGTCTTCCACCCAATCGGTGGCCGACACCCGCACAAACAGCGGCAGCTCCTCGGGCCATACTGCACGCACCGCCTCGGTGACTTGCAGCACCAGCCGGATTCTATTCTCGAATGAACCGCCATATAGATCGCGTCGCTGATTACTCAGGGGGGACAGGAACTGATGCAACAGATAGCCATGGGCGGCGTGTATTTCCACCACTTTGAAACCGGCGGTCAGCGCTCTTTTGGCTGACTCGACAAAGGCCTGGATGACGTCGGCGATCTGGCCTTCATCAAGCTGCCTGGGTTGGGTGTGCTGGGGATCGAAAGCGATCGGCGAAGGACCGACCGGAACCCAGCCTCCTTCATCGGGTTTGACGCTGCCATGCTTGCCCAGCCACGGCCTGTGAGTGCTGGCCTTGCGCCCGGCGTGGGCCAACTGAATGCCGGCCACGGCGCCCTGAGCGGTGATGAAGCGGGTAATACGTTGCAGGGGTTCGATCTGTTCGTCGCTCCACAGACCGAGGTCATCGGCGGTGATCCGTCCATCGGCAGTGACCGCCGTGGCTTCGGTAAACACCAGGCCGGCGCCGCCGACAGCGCGGCTGCCAAGGTGGACCAGGTGCCAGTCATTGGCCAGGCCATCCACGCTCGAATACTGGCACATCGGCGAGACCGCAATGCGGTTGAGCAGGGTCAATTGGCGAAGGGTATAGGGTTCAAGCAGCAGACTCATGGGGCACCTCTCGAATCAGTGGGCAGGCTCCAGGGTTCTGTTTGAAAGTCGACGAGTGACAGGAAAAAAAAGCTGCAGCACCCGCCCCCGCGGGTAAAAAAATTGACAAGACGTCACAAGGATTATCAAGCAGTGCTTAGAGCCTAGTCGACATCGGGGGTTGGTGGAGGGTTCAGATGAATTCGGTATCAGAGAGATCGCTATTGCGGGCAAGCCCGCGATAGGGTCAACGCGGTTCGATGTGGGCAATCATCAACTGCACCGTCTCATTCCCGCGAAACTCGTTGAGGTCGAGCTTGTAGGCCAGTTCCACCCATTTGATGGTCGGGTTCGGCCAGATGTCGCGGTCGATGCCAAAGGCAATGCCATCGAGTTTCACCGAGCCACATTCGCTTTTCAGCACCACCTTGAGGTGCCGCTCGCCGACGATGCGCTGCTCGACCAACTGGAACACCCCATGAAACAGCGGCTCCGGAAAGTGCTGCCCCCAAGGGCCGGCATGACGCAGGGCACGAGCCAGTTCCAGGTGAAACTCCTCGACTGCCAGGGTGCCGTCCGACAACAGCCGACCGGTCAGGTCCTCTTCGCGCAATTGCCGACGGACTTCGGCATCGAAGGCTTCGGCGAACAACGGAAAATTCGCTTCCGGCAGCGTCAGGCCTGCCGCCATGGCATGGCCGCCGTATTTGCTGATCAGGTTCGGATGTTGCGCCGCCACCACACTCAGCGCGTCGCGAATATGAAACCCCTGGACCGAACGTCCCGAGCCCTTGAGCAGGCCATCGCCGGCATCGGCAAAGGCGATGGTCGGACGAAAATAGCGTTCTTTCATTCGCGAGGCGAGGATGCCGATGACGCCCTGGTGCCACTCGGGATCGAACAGGCACAAACCGAACGGCATCGATTCCACCGGCAAGTCCTTGAGCTGGGCCAGCGCCTCACGTTGCATGCCCTGCTCGATGGATTTGCGATCCTGGTTCATGCCGTCCAGCTGTGCGGCCATTTCACGCGCAAGCCCGACGTCTTCGGTGAGCAGGCATTCGATGCCCAGGCTCATGTCATCCAGCCGACCGGCGGCGTTCAGGCGGGGCCCGACAATGAACCCCAGATCGGTGGAGGTGATGCGCGCAGGGTCACGCTTGGCCACTTCGAGGATCGCCTTGATCCCCGGTCGAGCACGTCCGGCGCGAATGCGTTCCAGACCCTGATGCACCAGAATCCGGTTGTTGGCATCCAGCGGCACGACGTCGGCGACGCTGCCGAGGGCCACCAGGTCCAGTAACTCGCCGATATTCGGCTGCGGCGTGCTCGCGTACCAGCCGAGGCTGCGTAAACGCGCGCGCAAGGCCATCAGTACATAGAAAATCACCCCGACACCGGCCAGTGCCTTGCTCGGGAACTCACAACCCGGCTGGTTGGGATTGACGATGGCATCGGCCAATGGCAGCTCGTCGCCAGGCAAGTGGTGATCGGTAACCAGGACCTTGAGCCCGGCTTTTTTTGCCGCCGCCACGCCTTCGACGCTGGAGATGCCGTTATCCACGGTAATCAGCAGTTGAGGGTCGCGGGTCAGTGCGACTTCGACGATTTCCGGAGTCAGGCCATACCCGTATTCGAAGCGGTTCGGCACCAGATAGTCGACGTGAGCCGCGCCCAACAACTGCAGCCCCAACATGCCCACGGTACTGGCCGTCGCCCCATCGGCGTCGAAGTCACCGACGATCAGAATCCGCTGACGCTGCTCCAGCGCCGCCACCAGCAAATCCACCGCGCCCTCGATGCCCTTCAGCCGCTGGAACGGAATCAGCCGCGCCAGGCTCTTGTCCAGCTCGGCTTCGGACTGTACGCCCCGCGCCGCGTACAGACGGGTTAGCAGCGGCGGCAGATCACCGAGGAATGGCAGGGTGTCGGGCAACAGGCGAGGTTCGATGCGCATGGGGTGACAGGTGCTTCTCTTGGATAGGTGGGACAAAACCGGTGGGTGCGGTACCGCGCAGATCGATCAGCCGCGTTCGCCGCTCAGCCACTGCAGCTGCACTTCGTGCTGACCACGGTCGTCAGTGACGAAAATCGTCCCTTCGCTGATCATCACATCCCACTTGATCACGCGCGGCATGTCTTTGGCCAGGGTCTCCAGAACGTCCTGGGGTACCGCGGCGATGTGCACGTTTTTCAGATTCTTGATCGCCGGGATCACTTTGGTTTCCCAGACGCGCAGGCTGCCGTAGGCCAGCAGGCTGGTGCGCTCGGTGCGGCGCGAGCACCAGGTGAGGCGATCGGCGTCCGGCTGGCCGACTTCGATCCAGTGCAGGACACGGTCATCCAGGCTCTTTTCCCACAGGGCTGGTTCATCGACGTCTGACAGACCGCGACCAAACGACAGCTGCTCGTTGTACCAGAAGGCGTAGGCCAGCAGCCGCACGGTCATGCGTTCTTCGGTTTCCGAAGGGTGACGGGCGATGGTCTGCTTCACGCTCTCGTAGACGCTGCGGTCGAGGTCGGTGAGGTTCAGTTCAAACTTGTAGGTCGTGGACGGCTGGGCCATGAACGGGCTTCTTGATACGTGGAAAGGCGGCAAGTCTAACCGATGCGACAGGCAATCAACGAATTGAAGGCGAATCAACCTTGGGCGGCTGACACCGGGCTATGCTAAAACGCTCTACCCGTTAAGCCTTTGTCCTAAAGGATCCAGCATGCCGTTCACCGCCAAACCGCTCTCAGGTCTGAAAGTCATTGAATTGGGCACCTTGATCGCCGGGCCGTTTGCCTCGCGCATCTGCGGTGAATTCGGTGCCGAAGTGATCAAGATTGAATCCCCGGACGGTGGTGACCCCTTGCGCAAGTGGCGCAAGTTGTACGAAGGCACCTCGCTGTGGTGGTTCGTCCAGGCTCGCAACAAAAAGTCCCTGACGCTAAACCTCAAGCATCCGGACGGTCTGGCGATTTTGAAAAAGCTGCTCGGCGAAGCGGACATTCTGATCGAGAATTTTCGCCCCGGCGTCCTGGAAAAACTCGGCCTGGGCTGGGAAGTCCTGCACGCACTGAACCCGAAACTGGTGATGGTGCGTCTATCGGGATTCGGTCAGACCGGACCGATGAAGGATCAACCAGGGTTTGGCGCCGTCGGTGAATCCATGGGCGGCCTGCGCTACATCACCGGCTTCGAAGACCGACCACCGGTGCGCACCGGCATCTCCATCGGCGATTCGATTGCCGCACTCTGGGGCGTGATTGGCGCGCTGATGGCCCTGCGTCATCGCGAAGTCAACGGTGGCCTGGGCCAAGTGGTCGATGTGGCACTGTATGAAGCGATCTTCGCCATGATGGAAAGCATGGTCCCGGAGTTCGACGTGTTCGGTTTCATCCGCGAACGCACCGGTAACATCATGCCCGGCATCACCCCCTCTTCGATCCACACCAGCGCCGACGGCAAACATGTGCAGATCGGTGCCAACGGCGATGCCATTTTCAAACGCTTCATGCTGCTCATTGGCCGGGAAGACCTGGCCAGCGACCCGCTATTGGCCAGCAACGACGGGCGCGACAGCCGACGCGACGAGATTTACGGGGTGATTGATCGCTGGGTCAACTCGCTGCCACTGGATGCCATCATCGAGCAGTTGAATCAGGCTGATGTACCGGCCAGCCGGATCTTCAGTGCCGAAGACATGTTCAGCGATCCGCAGTACCTGGCCAGGGAAATGTTTCTCAAGGCCAAGCTGCCTGACGGCAAGGATTTCAAGATGCCGGGGATCGTGCCGAAACTTTCAGAAACGCCTGGCACATCGGAATGGGTCGGACCGCAGCTGGGCGAACACAATACTCAGGTACTGAACGACCTTGGTTACGACAGGGAACAGATCGCAAAGCTGCGTGAAGACGGCGCCATCTAAGCTACAGCGTCTGCCTGCGCGGCTCATCAAACACTGCCTGTCGAGCGGCGGACGAACGCTGCGCGCACTCGCGGCTTTCCTCCTGCTGGCCAGTCAGGCTCAGTCGACGTGGGCGCAGCCCAAGGAAACCCTGGTCTGGCTGTTGCGCGACCTGCCACCGCTGATGATTTTCGAAGGACCGGAAAAGGGCCAGGGCGTCATCGATCAACTGTTGCCGTTGCTGATCGCTCGCATGCCGCAATACCAACACACCCTGATGCGGGTCAATCGCGCTCGCGGCTTGCAAATGCTCCGCGAGCCGTCCCTCACGTGCGATGCGGCGCTGAACTGGAGCCAGGAACGCGCCAGCTGGATGGCGTTTTCCATCCCGGTCTTTCGGGCCATCAGTAATGGCCTGGCAGTGCGGCGCGTTGATCGGGGTCTGCTGACGCCCTTTATCAAGGACGGCGAAGTGGACCTGGCGGCCCTGCTGGCCAGCGGCGACGAAAAGCTGGGAATCATTGCCGAGCGCAACTACGGCGAGTACCTCGATGCACTGCTCAAACAAGCACCCGCCCATGCGCTGACGCTCCACTACGGCAACGACGCGTTGGGCAGCCTGTTACAGATGCAACGCCTGGGACGCTTGCGACTGCTGTTGGGGTACCGCTCGGAGATCCGCTACCAGGCCCGGCAGCAGGGGCTCGCGGAAGACGAATTGCAGTTCTACCCGATCCGCGGCACCGGCCGATACCTGTCCGGTTATATCGGCTGTACCGATACCCCGCAGGGCCGCCAGGCCATCGCCGAGATCAACCAACTGCTGCGCGACCTGCCCCACGAGCGCTTGAGCGAGGCCTACGCCGCCTGGCTGGACCCGGACAGTCGCAGCGACTACCTGCAAGCCAGCAAGGCATTTTTCAGCCAGCAGGCCTGGCAATGACAAATCGCGGGCAAAAAGAAACCCCGAGAAGTGGGGAGACGACTCGGGGTTAAACGTGGCCTACATAAAGACCAGTAACAGCAAGCTACAAGCACCGGAGCACAATGCTTGATCCTGCTGTTACATGCTCTGACCGACCTTGGAGCAGGAAGGTTCCCGCAAAACATAATTTCATTTTCGGCTGGCCAGGGGCTTGCCCTGAGCAGCATTGCGCAAGGCTGCGATAACGCAGGGCTCCAGACGCCCTTCGGCAATCAGCACATCGCGATGCAATCCGTCGACCACATCCGTCAGCAGACGCTTATCGGTCAACTGTGCCTGGTTGAATTCCCGTTCGACCGCAATGGCGCCAGTCGAATTTTTCAGGGTCACCAGGCATTTGCCCTGGGGTCCCGATGGGGTCAACGTCACCTGATACGGGCTCAGAGCCTCACCGAGCAATAGACTGATACTTTCCATCTCGATCACCACTCAATAGTCCGAAAACAAAGTGCCTGGGGCGTGTCCACTGTAAATGACCACTGGCCTCGGGGGAAAGTTCTGGATGCCGATTGCAGACACATCGGCGTCGCTGGTCGATGGAGCATGCATGGCGAAGATGACAAAGACAAAACAGCGGCGGCAGATCAGCCGCATCAATCCTGCTTTTTACACTTGCCGATATCGCTCCATCCACCCAACAGACCGCGCAACTTGCCGTCTGCACCGTAAAGCGGCACCGTCCACTGATAAATATCCCTGGGCCCACTCTTGAATAACAACTGACACAGGCTGAAGCTCGTCTTGCGAGTTGCCAGTTGTGCCATCAACTCGGCATGCAGCCGTTCGGCAGTCTCCCTGGGCAAGGTATCGAGTTCGATCAATTGCCGTCCCTTGACCTGGTCGAAACGAGTCGACAAGCTTTCTTCATAACTTTTGTTGCACATGACCAACCGTCCTTCCAGATCACGAACGAACATCGGATCGGGCATGGCGTCCATCAACGCTCGTTGAAAGGCCAACTGATCACGAAGGTCTGTCTCGGCCTCCAGACGCCGCTGGAGCAGGGTCCTGCGCCGATGACTCAAACCTATCGACAGTGCGGATACGCCGACCGCCAACACACCCCACCAGCCCCACTTCGTGAGCCGCTGCCAGGCAGTGGGCGCTTGTACCGGAACACTTCCAGTGGTCCATTTCAGGCGAATGGCGCGTAACTCCGCAGGCGCAAATGCTGCAAGCGCCTTGTTGAGGATACTCAACAACTGCGGCTGGCCTTTGCCTACAGACAGATAATCGGCGGTCCAGAGTCCCTCCACCGCTTGCCCGACCTCGAGCTGTCCCGCCGGGTAAAATTGCGCCGCGATTTCATTTTCAATGGTGGCATAAGCCTCACCACTGACGACCAGCGCCCGGGCCTCGGCGTAGGTCTTGACCGAACGCAATTGGATGGCCGGATAGTCACGGCGAATCATGGATTCGAGCGCATGCCTGGCCGGCAGCACCAATACTTGCTGTGACAGCTGCTGCAGAGATTCTACCGGGGGTTCCCCCACCCGCCCGACCAATACCCAACCTGCGCCACCGAACGCATGGCTGAAATCCAGAAACGCCTTGCGCTCGTCATTCATCGACAGCGACGGACTCATATTCGCCGCGCCGCTTTCCAGTTGCGCCAGCATCTGCTCGGTGGAAAACGTCTCTTCGTACACAAATTGCAGACCGGTCATGGCGCTGATGCGATTGAGCACATCGTTGTACAGCCCGCTCCACTGCCCGTACTCGTCCTTGAACAGAAACAGCGGGAAGTGCTTCGACGCGACAACGACTCGCGGGTGCTCGGCGATCCATTGCCGCTCCTGAGCGCTCAGTCCGATCGTCGCGCCTGCGACTGCGCCCCTGGGATCAGGTGTCGCCAGATGCATCGCCATCACCCAATGCGCAACGCCGATGGCGCTGAGCAAAAACATCCAGCGCGCGACTGGTTTCAATCCTCTGAAAAATAGCATTGCCCCTTCCCTGGTCATCGAATCGCCTGTCCTTGATGGGACGATTCTTCATGTAGACACACGATAAGTGTGACACCCGGAAACGAGAAAGCCCGTCGGGAGACGGGCTTTATATGTGACAGCTTATGCCGGTTACAGGGGCTTGCCGCGGTTGCCATGCTGACTGACAAAGGCCTGCACGGCTTTCAGGTCATTCGGCAGAACGGTGCAGCGCTCATCTCGCTCAAACAAATCAGCAAGATGCACAGGCAGTTCAAGCGCTTTTCCTACACCGGCTTTTTCCACCGCGTCCGGGAATTTGACCGGGTGGGCCGTGCCCAGGATCACCATCGGAATATCCAGGCTGCGCCGGCATTCGCGCGCGGCCTTGACGCCAATGGCCGTGTGCGGATCCAGCAGCTCACCGGTCTGCTCGTAGACTTCGGCGATGGTTTCGCAGGTTTGTGCGTCATCCACGGCCAGGGAGTCGAACAGCTTGCGGGCTTCGGTCCAGCGTTCCTGTTCGACGCTGAAACCGCCACCTTGCTTGAAGGTGTCCATCAGGCCGGCAATCGCCGCGCCGTTGCGACCGTGCAGGTCGAACAACAGGCGTTCGAAGTTCGACGAAACCATGATGTCCATGGACGGCGACAGCGTGGCGTGCAGGGTTTCCTTGACGTACTGATTACCGCTCATGAAGCGGTGCAGGATGTCGTTGCGGTTGGTGGCGACGATCAACTGGTTGATCGGCAGGCCCATGTTGCGTGCCAGGTAGCCGGCGAAGATGTCACCGAAGTTGCCGGTCGGCACCGAGAACGATACCGAGCGGGCCGGGCCGCCCAACTGCAGGGCTGCATGGAAGTAGTAAACGATCTGGGCCATGATCCGCGCCCAGTTGATCGAGTTCACCGCGACCAGGCGCGTACCCTTGAGGAAGCTCTGGTCGGCGAAGCTGGCCTTGACCATTTCCTGGCAGTCATCGAAGTTGCCTTCGATGGCGATGTTGTGGATGTTTTCGCCGAAAATGGTGGTCATCTGGCGACGCTGCACTTCGGACACGCGGTTGTGCGGGTGCAGGATGAAAATGTCGACGTTATCGCAGTGCTTGCAGCCTTCGATGGCAGCCGAACCGGTATCACCGGAGGTGGCGCCGACGATCACCACGCGCTCGCCGCGCTTTTCCAGCACGTAGTCGAGCAGGCGACCGAGCAGTTGCAGGGCGAAGTCCTTGAACGCCAGGGTCGGGCCGTGGAACAGCTCCAGCACCCATTCGTTGCCGTTCAGCTGACGCAACGGCGCCACGGCGTTGTGCGAGAACACGCCGTATGTCTCTTCGAGAATCTTTTTGAAATCGGCGTCAGGGATGCTGCCAGTCACGAACGGGCGCATCACCCGAAAGGCCAGCTCGTGATACGGCAGGCCGGCCCAGGAAGCGATTTCTTCCTGGGTGAAACGAGGCAGGTTTTCCGGCACATACAAGCCGCCGTCAGTGGCTAGGCCTGCCAGCAGGACGTCTTCGAAATTCAGGGCCGGTGCCTGGCCGCGGGTACTGATATAACGCATGACTGGCTCCAATAGACTGTGTTCGTTAACCCGGGCCCGCTCACGGGCCCGGTGAACAAAAACGACTTAGTTCAAATGCTCGACACGGATCCGTACGACCGGACCGACCACGCCTGCCAAGGCTTCCAGGGCGGCGATCGCGTCGTTCATGCGCTGTTCACGCACACGGTGAGTCAACAGAATCATCGGCACCAGGCCGTCGTGTTCTTCGACTTCCTTTTGCATGATCGATTCGATGTTGATGCCACGCTCCGACAGAATGCTCGCCACCTGAGCCAATACGCCCGGATGGTCCTTGGCCTGAATGCGCAGGTAGTAGGAGCTTTCGCAGGCTTCGATCGGCAGGATCGGGTGGGCCGACAGCGAATCCGGCTGGAAGGCCAGGTGCGGCACGCGGTTTTCCGGGTCGGAGGTCATGGCGCGAACCACGTCAACCAGGTCGGCGATCACCGACGAAGCCGTCGGCTCCATGCCGGCGCCAGCACCGTAGAACAGGGTCGAACCGGCAGCGTCACCGTTGACCATCACCGCGTTCATCACGCCGTTGACGTTGGCAAGCAGGCGATCGGCCGGGATCAGCGTCGGGTGCACGCGCAGTTCAATGCCGGCAGCAGTGCTGCGTGCCACGCCGAGGTGCTTGATGCGATAACCCAGCGCTTCGGCGTAGTTCACGTCAGCGGTGGTCAGCTTGGTGATGCCTTCGGTGTATGCCTTGTCGAACTGTAGCGGGATGCCGAACGCGATGGACGCGAGGATCGTCAGCTTGTGGGCGGCGTCGATGCCTTCGACGTCAAAAGTCGGATCGGCTTCGGCGTAACCCAGGGCTTGCGCCTCGGCGAGGACGTCTTCGAACGTCCGGCCCTTTTCGCGCATTTCGGTCAGGATGAAGTTACCGGTGCCGTTGATGATGCCGGCCACCCAGTTGATACGGTTGGCGGACAGGCCTTCGCGGATCGCCTTGATCACCGGAATGCCACCGGCCACGGCCGCTTCGAACGCGACGATCACACCCTTCTCGCGAGCCTTGGCGAAAATTTCGTTACCGTGAACGGCAATCAGTGCCTTGTTCGCGGTGACCACATGCTTGCCATTCTCGATGGCCTTGAGTACCAGCTCACGGGCAACGGTGTAGCCGCCCACCAGCTCTATGACGATGTCGATCTCAGGGTTCGTGGCCACTTCGAACACATCGTTGGTAATCGCAATACCGGTCGTTTGGAACTGAGGCTTTGGCGTGCGCGTGGCAATTTGTGCCACTTCGATTCCACGCCCGGCACGACGAGCAATTTCCTCGGCGTTGCGCTGAAGTACGTTGAAGGTACCGCCACCGACGGTCCCTAACCCACAGATGCCTACTTTGACCGGTTTCACTGTGAACTCCCCATAAAACGGCCGACTCGAGGCCGGCCGTGAAAACAACCGCATAGTTGCGGTTCTCTATTAATGGCCAGGCGGATGACCGCCCGACCATGATCGTCAAAGGCTGACCGTGACGATACGAACTTTATTTCGCATCCAGCGCCAGTTTGGCGACTTGTGGTGCTGGCTGGTAGCCCGGAATGACCTGGCCATCAGCCAAAACGATGGCCGGTGTACCGTTCACGCCGATCGACTGACCGAGGGCGAACTGCTTGGAAACCGGGTTATCGCACTTGGCGGCCTTGATTTCCTTGCCGTCGACCATTTTGTCCATGGCGGCCTTCTTGTCTTTCGAGCACCAGACCGCTTGCAGCTGTTCGTCACCCGGCGACCCCAGGCCCTGGCGCGGGAACGCCACGTAGCGCACTTCAATACCGCGCTTGTTCAGCTCAGGCACTTCGGCGTGCAGTTTGTGGCAATACGGGCACGTGGTATCGGTGAACACGGTGATGTGCGATTTGGTTTCGCCGATCGCCGGGTAAACCACGGTTTCCGCTACCGGAATCGCGTTGACCAGTTTGGAAACGCCCAGGCGTTCGGTCTTCTCGGTCAGGTTGACCGGCTTGCCGTCCTTGAGCTGGAACATGTAGCCCTGCATCACGTACTGGCCGTCGGCGCTGGCGTAGAGCACACGGCTGCCCTTGAGCTTGACTTCGTACAGACCGGCCAGCGGGCTGGCGCTGATGGCTTCGATCGGGGTTTCAAGCTGGAGGCTTTCCAGGCTTTTACGAATCGCTTTGTCGGCCGCGTCATCGGCGACGGCAAAGGTGCTGACCAACGCAATGGCTGCGGCGGCGAAAATCTGGGTCAGACGCATGAGAACTCCTGAAGGCGGACAAATGGGACGATCAGAACGCCCGTGCCGAAACACCGGGTCATAATCGCCCATCGTGCAAACCGGCAAAGCCTACCACATAAGGCCCCTGTGGCCGAATGCGCCTGACGCAAGACATCTTGAGGGCGCTCCCACAGGGACCCGCTCAGCCGCGCGGGTGGTGTTTGGCGTGCAGGTCTTGCAGGCGCGCCCGGGCGACGTGGGTGTAGATCTGCGTAGTGGACAGGTCGCTATGGCCCAGCAGCATCTGCACCACCCGCAAATCAGCGCCGTGGTTGAGCAGGTGCGTGGCGAAGGCGTGACGCAGCGTATGCGGCGACAGCGACTTGCCGATCCCGGCGACCTTGGCCTGGTGCTTGATGCGGTGCCAGAAGGTCTGGCGGGTCATCTGCTCGCCGCGCTGACTGGGGAACATCACATCACTTGGACGCCCCCCAAGCAGTTCATGGCGGCCATCACGCATATAGCGCTCAACCCAGACGATCGCCTCCTCGCCCATCGGCACCAGTCGCTCCTTGCTGCCCTTGCCCATCACCCGCAGCACGCCCTGGCGCAGGTTGACCTGCTCCAGGGTCAGGCTGATCAGCTCCGTCACCCGCAAGCCGCAGGCGTAAAGCACTTCGAGCATGGCGCGATCGCGCTGGCCGATGGCTTCGCTCAAGTCCGGTGCCTTGAGCAGCGCCTCGACATCGGCTTCCGACAGGGATTTAGGCAATGGCCTGCCGAGCTGAGGCATATCGATGCGCAAGGTCGGATCGACAGCAATCAGCTTTTCCCGCAGTAAATAGCGATAAAACCCACGCACGCCGGAGAGAAATCGTGCAGTTGAACGGGGCTTGTAGTTTTGTTCCAGGCGCCAGGCCAAGTGATCGAGGATCAACTCGCGTCCGGCGTTGATCAGCTCCAGGCCTTTCTCCTGCAGCCAGCCGTTGAACAAGGCGAGATCGCTGCGATAGGCATCGCGAGTGTTATCGGACAGGCCTTTCTCCAACCACAGGGCGTCGAGAAATTGGTCTATCCGTGGGTGGTCAATGGCGGGCATAGAGGCTCAGGTCACTGGAAAACTGACGGCAAGTCTTTCATAGCCTGCTGTGGCTTTATAGAGCCTGATGCAATTGATTGGGTGATGGCGTGATCTCTTGCAGGAGCGAGGCTTGCCCGCGAAGACGGACTTACATTCAACATTTATGTTGGCTGATATGACGTCTTCGCGGGCAAGCCTCGCGCCTACAGGTCAGGTTTGTATCGGGCAAATCGCAGGCAACAAAAAAGCAGCCCGCAGGCTGCTTTTTTCTGCATCGGAAGCTGGACTTAAGCCAGTTTTTCCTTGATGCGAGCTGCTTTACCGGACAGGTCACGCAGGTAGTACAGCTTGGCTTTACGTACGTCACCACGACGTTTAACGGCCATGCTGTCGATTTGCGGGCTGTAGGTCTGGAAAGTACGCTCTACGCCAACACCGTTGGAGATTTTACGCACGGTGAAAGCACTGTTTACGCCGCGGTTACGCTTGGCGATAACAACACCTTCGAACGCTTGCAGACGCGAACGGTCGCCTTCCTTCACTTTCACCTGAACGACAATGGTGTCGCCCGGGGCAAAGGTAGGGATCTCTTTGGTCATCTGCTCTGCTTCGAGTGCAAGGATGATTTTGTTAGTCATGCTGTGCTCCTAAGGTAGATCGTCGGATCTACCATCGATACGTTGTTAACTATCGTCCCGCTCGCGGATGTATTCCTCGAGCAGCTTCTTCTCTTCTCCAGAAAGCGAGCGGCTTTCCAGAAGATCGGCGCGTCGTTCAAAGGTCCTACCAAGGGACTGCTGTAAACGCCAACGCCGGATATGCGCGTGATTGCCACTTAGCAATACGTCGGGAACACGCTGATCCGCATACACCTCCGGTCGGGTGTAGTGCGGGCAATCCAGCAAACCATCCGTAAAGGAATCTTCCTCGGCGGAGTCCGCATGCCCTAAAGCTCCAGGCAGCAGTCGTGTAACCGCATCGATCAGGACCATCGCCGGCAGCTCACCGCCAGACAGTACATAGTCGCCAATCGACCACTCTTCATCGACATGAGCTTCAATAAAACGCTCGTCAATGCCTTCATAGCGGCCGGCAATCAGGATCAATGCATCCAGATTCGCCAACTCGCGTACCGCCGACTGATTCAGTTGACGGCCTTGGGGGGACAGGTAAATCACCTTCGCCGCCTCCCCGGCTGCTGCCTTGGCCTGAACCAACGCATCTTCCAGGGGCTTGATCTTCATCACCATGCCCGGACCACCGCCAAATGGGCGATCGTCCACAGTGTGATGTCGATCCGTCGTGTAGTCTCGCGGATTCCAACAGGTGAGCTGCAACAGCCCCTGTTTCACCGCACGACTGGTGATGCCGTACTCGCTGATGGCGGAGAACATCTCGGGAAACAAACTGATCACTTCTACGCGCAGGTTAGCCACGTTTAGAAGTCCGCATCCCATTCCACCTTCATCTCGCCCGCGGCCAGGTCGACGGCCAACACGCATTGCTCCGTATAGGGCAACAGGCGTTCGCGATCATCCAGGCTGCCAGCGCAAGGCTTGACCACCATTACATCATTGGCGCCGGTTTCCAGAAGATGATCGATTTTCCCGAGCAATTGCCCGAGTTGATCAATAACCTTCAGACCTTCCAGCTGGTACCAGTAGTACTCGCCGTCGGTCAATTCAGGGAACAGGTTGCGCGGCACGCAGATCTCATAACCGGCCAGAAGACGCGCTTCTTCACGATCATCGAGACCCTTGAGCTTCGCGACCAGGAACTTGTCGTTCCCACGTCCGCTGACCAGCTCGACCTGTTTCACATTGCCTTCGCGCTTGAGCGTCCAGGTTTTGTACTGCAACAGGTTTTCAGTCGGATCAGTAAAGGAATACACCTTCACTTCGCCGCGAACGCCATGAACCGAATAAATTTTGCCGATAACGATCAAATCATCAGCAACAGCTGGCGTCGCGTTCATATTGCTCAGGCTGCGGCCTTAGCCGAGTCCTTCAACAGCTGAGCAACACGCTCAGATGGTTGTGCACCAACGCTCAGCCAGTAGGCTACGCGCTCTTGGTTCACGGACAGGCGGACTTCTTGACCACGAGCGATCGGGTTGAAGAAACCAACTTGTTCCTTGTGAGAGCCGTCACGTGGGTTGCGGCTGTCAGTTACGGTCAAGTGGTAAAACGGGCGCTTTTTGGAGCCGCCAAGGGCAAGACGGATTGTTAGCATGTGAACATCGTTCCTGTAGTCGGTGCTGCAAATCTAAAGGCACAGCGGGCATAGGTGCCCGAAAGGCCGCATATTCTAAGGAATATCCGGACTTTTGCAAATGTCTTTTTCCGGCGGCCTTCCGGTCGCCATCCAGATTTGCTATAGAGCCGTCGTTGAAAACGGCCAGTCAGCTCCCGCCAAGTGCGGGTTTGCTGGAGTTCCCACATCTCTGTGGTACTGCGCCGACATCTCTGGCGGCGCGGATTCTTTACATCTTGGGCATGCCGCCGCCGGGCAACATACCGCCCATGCCGCGCATCATTTTGGCCATTCCGCCTTTCGCGGAGAATTTCTTCATCATCTTCTGCATCTGCTTGTGTTGCTTGATCAAGCGACCGATGTCCTGCACCTGGGTGCCGGAACCCATGGCGATCCGGCGTTTGCGCGAACCGCTGATCAGCTCAGGGTCGCGGCGCTCGGCCGGGGTCATGGAATTGATGATGGCTTCCATCTGCTTGAATTGCTTCTCTGCCGCGCCCTGGGCGTTGCCCATTTGCGCCAGGTTCACGCCGCCGATGTTCGGCAGTTTGTCCATGAGGCCGCCGAGGCCGCCCATGTTTTTCATCTGTTGCAGCTGATCGCGGAAGTCTTCGAGGTCGAAGCCCTTGCCCTTCTTCAGCTTCTTGGCCAGCTTGTCGGCCTTGTCCTTGTCGAGGGTCTGCTCGGCCTGCTCGATCAGGCTGAGCACGTCGCCCATGCCGAGGATGCGCGAAGCAATACGCTCAGGGTGGAACGGCTCGAGCGCTTCGCTCTTCTCGCCCATACCGATGAACTTGATTGGCTTGCCGGTGATGGCACGCACCGACAGGGCGGCACCGCCACGGGCGTCGCCGTCGACCTTGGTCAGGATCACACCGGTCAGGGGCAGCGCGTCGCCAAAGGCCTTGGCCGTGTTGGCGGCATCCTGGCCGGTCATGGCGTCGACCACGAACAGGGTTTCGACCGGGTTGATCGCGGCGTGCAGCGCCTTGATCTCGCCCATCATCTCTTCGTCGATGTGCAAGCGACCGGCGGTATCGACGATGACCACGTCGATGAATTTCAGTTTCGCTTCTTTAATGGCTGCTTGCGCGATGTCGACCGGCTTCTGGCTCAGGTCGGACGGGAAGAAGGTCACGCCGACTTCGCCCGCAAGCATTTCCAGCTGCTTGATCGCCGCCGGACGGTAAACGTCCGCGGAGACGACCATCACCGATTTCTTCTTGCGCTCTTTAAGGAAGCGCGCGAGTTTGCCAGCGGTGGTGGTTTTACCCGCCCCCTGCAAACCGGCCATCAGCACGACGGCCGGCGGCACGGCGCTCAGGTTCAAGTCTTCGTTGGCCGCGCCCATCAGGCTTTCGAGTTCGGCCTGGACAATCTTCACGAAAGCCTGGCCCGGCGTCAGGCTGCGCGACACCTCGGTGCCGACGGCGCGCTCCTTGACCGAGTTGACGAAGTCTTTGACCACCGGCAAGGCGACGTCGGCTTCGAGCAACGCCATGCGCACTTCACGCAGGGTGTCTTTGATGTTGTCCTCGGTCAGCTTGGCCTTGCCGGTGACATGGCGCAGCGTCTGCGAGAGACGGTCGGTTAAGTTTTCAAACATTGCGCGATCCTTTCAGGCCCTGTGTAGACCGGGATAATGGCGGCCCAGACCGGAATCAACATGTGCTCGGCGAGCCTGCGGCGTGGGCAGGTCGCGGATTATAGCGAAGACTGCGTCTGGCGGACACCTCGCACTTTCGTGCGGCGTGGGTTCTATGCCAAACTCAGCGCCTTTCGGGCTTGCCTAACAGGATTTATGCTCCCCTTGTCACCCAGCTTGCTTACCACCCTCGCCGCCGCCTGCTTGTATGCCGCTGCGACCCTCTATCAGGGCACTCGTCTGGCCACCGGCGCCAAGGCCAACAAACGCCTGCTGGTCACGCTCGGCGTGCTGGCCGTGCTGGCCCATGGCGCCAGCCTGGTCACCCATCTGTTGACGCCGATCGGCCTGGGCCTGGATTTTTTCAGCGCCGCCAGCCTGATCGCCGCGGCGGTCATTGCCCTGACCCTGCTGGCCTGCTCGCGGATTCCGGTGGAGAACCTGCTGATATTACTGTTCCCGCTGGGCCTGGCGACCGTGTTGCTCGCGCAGTTCGCCCCCGCCGGGACAGTGCAGATCATCGACGAGGAGCCAGGCATCCTCGCCCACATCCTGCTGTCGATCCTCGCCTATGGCATGTTCACCATTGCGGTGTTCCAGGCGCTGCTGTTGCTGGTTCAGGACCATCAACTCAAGCACAAGCACCCGTCTGGGCTGATCAAGAACTTCCCGCCGCTGCAAACCATGGAAAGCCTGCTGTTCGGCTTCCTCTGGGCGGGTTGGACCCTGCTGTCGTTGTCGCTGATCTCCGGCTGGCTGTTCGTCGACAACCTGTTCGCCCAGCATCTGGTGCACAAGACCTTGCTGGCGTGCCTGGCCTGGATCGTCTTCAGCGTGCTGCTCTGGGGCCGCAACCGCCTGGGCTGGCGCGGACACAAGGCCATTCGCTGGACCCTCGCCGGTTTCTGCCTGCTGATGCTGGCGTACTTCGGCAGCAAGCTGGTCCGTGAATACATCCTGCACATCTGACGGGCGGCATTAATGGACGAATTGCCCATAGGGCCGATGCTTGCAGTCATGGCCCTGCTGATTTTATGGTCGGGGCTGTTTACCGCCATCGAAGCGGCACAACAACATTTGCTGGCCCAGCGCACCGCCTCGCGCTCCAGCGACAAACCCGTGGCGAAACTAAACTTCCCGCTGAACAGCCTGATCCTCTGCAACACCCTGTGCCGCGCGCTGGTGGTGGTCATCAGCACGTTGCTGGCGATTTTCACCTGGGCCGAGAACGGTCCATGGGCCGCTTGCGTCGGTGCCGGCGCCATCCTGCTGGTGTTCGCCGACTACCTGCCACGCACCCTCGCCGTGCGCTACCCGGACGCGGTCCTGGCGCTGGGCAACACCTTGCTTGGCGCGCCACTGAAAATCATCTACCCGGCTGCCTGGCTACTTCATGGCATCAGCCAGTTGCTGATGCGACCGTTCGTGCGCAAAGCCAAAGTGGTGCAACAGAGCGAAGACGAAGCGCCGAACGATAGGCACGACGATCGCGAACACGCCGTCTGCCGCCCGCACCCGCTCTCGGGTATCCACGCGCTGGACGACATCACGGTCAACGATATTCTGGTTCCGCGCAGTGACGTCGACGGGATCAACCTCGACGACGCCCTCCCGGACATCATCGAACAACTGCGTCACAACAAACGCACGCGCCTGCCGGTGTTCCACAGCGATATCAACCAGGTCGAAGCGGTGCTCAACACCCGGCAGATCCGCCACTTGCTGCCCGACGGCAGCCTGACCCTGGAATCGCTGCTGGCGGCCAGTCACGAGCCGTACTTCGTGCCTGAAAGCACACCGCTGCAACTGCAGTTGCTCAATTTTCACAAACAGCAGCGACGCCTGGGCATGGTGGTCGACGAGTACGGCGAAGTGCTCGGCATCGTGACCTTGGAAGACATTCTCGAAGAAATCGTCGGCGAGTTCGAAAGCCAGCACAGCCTGGATAACCCGCATATCCATCCCCAGGCCGATGGACGCCTGGTGATCGATGGCGCGGCGTCGATTCGCGACCTGAACAAGAGCCTGGGCTGGCACCTGCCCAGTGATGGTCCGAAAACCCTCAACGGGTTGGTCACCGAGGCGCTGGAGACGATTCCCGAGAGCGCGGTGTGCCTGAAGATCGGGCGGTATCGGCTGGAAATCCTTGAAACCGAAGACAACCGCGTCACGCGCGTGTTGATCTGGCATACCGCCACAGTGCAAACCCCTGCTTGAAATCATACCCCTGTGCTACCCGCACGCTGCGTTAAAACCCACATCCCTGGGTGTTCGACCATAATAATTAGCTCCACTGGGGCACATGACTGTCAGGGATAACCGCATGACGACCAGCACGACCTATAACGACACCACGCCTGCGCAACCGACGAACTCCGCCACCCGGGTGGCCACCGCGAGCTTCATCGGTACCGCCATCGAATTCTACGACTTCTACGTCTATGCCACGGCGGCAGCGCTGGTGATCGGCCCGGTGTTCTTTCCGCAGACCTCCGGCACCGCGCAGATGCTGTCGGCGTTCCTGACCTTCGGTATCGCCTTCCTTGCCCGACCGCTGGGTTCGGCGCTGTTCGGCCACTTCGGTGACCGCATCGGACGCAAATCGACCCTGGTGGCCTCCCTGTTGCTGATGGGCGTATGCACCACGCTGATCGGCGTACTGCCGGGCTACGACAGCATCGGGGCGTGGGCGCCGATCCTGCTCTGCGTGCTGCGCTTCGGTCAGGGCCTGGGATTGGGGGGTGAATGGGGCGGCGCAGCGCTGCTGGCGACGGAGAACGCGCCCAAAGGCAAGCGCGCCTGGTTCGGCATGTTCCCGCAGCTCGGCCCTTCGATCGGCTTTCTCGCGGCCAACGGGCTGTTCCTGACCCTGGCCATGACCCTGGACGATGAACAGTTTCGTTCGTGGGGCTGGCGGATTCCGTTCCTGCTCAGTGCCGCGCTGGTGATGGTCGGGCTGTACGTGCGCCTCAAGCTCCACGAAACGCCGGTGTTCGCCAATGCCATGGCTCGCCAGGAACGGGTGAAGATTCCGCTGGTGGAGCTGTTAAGCCAATACTGGGCGCCCATGCTGCTGGGTGCCGGGTCGATGGTGGTGTGTTACGCACTGTTCTACATCTCGACCGTGTTTTCATTGAGCTATGGCGTGTCGACACTCGGTTACACCCGCGAAACCTTCCTCGCGCTGTTGTGCTTCGCGGTCCTGTTCATGGCCGCGGCCACGCCATTGTCGGCCTGGGCAAGCGACCGTTACGGGCGCAAACCGGTGCTGATCATCGGTGGCGTGCTGGCGATTCTGTCCGGATTCCTGATGGAACCGCTGCTGACCCAAGGGTCAACGTGGGGTGTGGCGCTGTTCCTGTGCATCGAGTTGTTTCTGATGGGCGTGACCTTCGCGCCAATGGGGGCGCTGCTGCCGGAGCTGTTTCCGACTCACGTGCGTTATACCGGGGCGTCGGCAGCCTACAACCTTGGCGGAATCGTTGGGGCCTCGGCGGCGCCGTTCTTTGCGCAGAAACTGGTGGCGATGGGGGGGCTGAGTTATGTCGGCGGGTATGTGTCGGGGGCGGCGGTGTTGAGCTTGATCGCGGTGCTGTGCCTGAAGGAGACGCGTAACAACGATCTGAATCGGGTGGCCTGAAGCAACGGCAACGGCAACGGCAAAAGCTTCGCGAGCAAGCCCGCTCCCACAGGTGACCGAGTTCTAACAGCAAGAATGCGGTCAATGTGGGAGCGGGCTTGCTCCGGGCGGCGATCCGACGAATGCCGCGACTCGGTTAGAGCTCGACTACGACAGCCTGGGAAGCGCGGGTTGCCTTGGCACGAGCCGCCTCGATCGACTCATCCCGCGCCAACGCCACGCCCATCCGACGCTGACCATTGACCTCAGGCTTGCCGAACAGGCGCAGCGCCGTGTCCGGCTCGCTCAACGCCGCGCCCAGGTTGGCGAAAGCGGTCTGGGTCGATTGCCCTTCCACCAGAATCACCGCCGAAGCCGAAGGCCCGAACTGACGGATCAACGGAATCGGCAGGCCCAGGATCGCCCGCGCATGCAGGGCGAACTGCGACAGGTCCTGGGAAATCAGGGTCACCAGACCGGTGTCATGCGGACGCGGCGACACTTCGCTGAACCACACCTGATCGCCCTTGATGAACAGCTCGACGCCAAACAGACCACGGCCGCCCAAGGCTTCAGTGACCGCTTTGGCCACGCGCTCGGATTCCGCCAGGGCAACCGGGCTCATGGCCTGTGGTTGCCAGGATTCCTGGTAGTCGCCCTTCTCCTGGCGATGGCCGACGGGCGCGCAGAACGTCGTGCCGCCGATGTGACGCACGGTCAACAGGGTAATTTCGTAGTCGAAGTCGATGAAGCCTTCGATGATCACCCGCCCTTTACCGGCGCGGCCGCCTTCTTGCGCGTAATCCCACGCGGTTTTCACATCATCGGCGCTGCGCAGCAGGCTCTGGCCCTTGCCCGAGGAACTCATGACCGGCTTGACCACACAGGGGAAACCCAAGTCTTCGATAGCCTTGCTGTAATCTTCGAAGGTGTCGGCGAAGTGGTACGGCGAGGTCGGCAGGTCCAGCTCTTCGGCGGCCAGGCGACGGATGCCTTCGCGGTTCATGGTCAGCTGCGTGGCGCGCGCAGTCGGGATCACGGTGAAACCTTCGGCTTCCAGCTCGACCAGGGTCGCGGTGGCGATGGCTTCGATTTCCGGCACGATGAAGTGCGGCTTCTCGGCCTCGATCACGGCACGCAGGGCAGCGCCGTCGAGCATGTTGATCACGTGGCTGCGATGCGCAACCTGCATGGCCGGCGCGTCGGCATAGCGATCCACGGCAATCACTTCAACGCCCAGGCGTTGCAGCTCGATCACCACTTCCTTGCCCAACTCACCACAGCCACACAGCAAGACGCGGGTCGCGGTTGGCGACAATGGAGTTCCGATACGGGTCATCTCAGGTCCTCTATGGAGCGGATCATCGAGGGTTGCAGCGAAAGCGCGCTTCCCATGGGGAGAAAGCGCGGCATTTTACATGAACCGCAGGCTTTGGCTTCAGCTGGCGACGACCTGAGGAGATTGTAGGAGCGAGCTTGCTCGCGAGAAACGTCAAGGCACCGCATTCATTCAGATTGGGTGCGTTATCGTTGACGACCATCGCGAGCAAGCTCGCTCCTGCAAGGTTCAGGAATCGGATTTCGCAGGCAGCATCCAGATAATCCCACTGGCCTTGGCCCGCTCATGACACAACCCCAACACCCTGCGCCGCTCCTCGTTGTCCATCCGGCTCCAGCGCGTGATCTCTTCCACCGTGCGCTGGCACCCGGTGCACACATCGTCCTCGTCCAGCGCACAGATATTCACACAGGGCGATCGGACCGGGCGTTCGGCGGTGTTCATGGTTCCTGCTCAGCCAGATCGCGGGCGTAACGCTGAGCGTTATGCACATAGTGAGCGGCACTGGCCTCCAGCATCTGCTTCTGCGCTTCGGTCAACTCGCGCACCACCTTGCCGGGCGACCCCATGACCAATGAGCCGTCCGGAATCTCCTTGCCTTCGCCAATCAGCGAGTTGGCGCCAATGATGCAGTGCTTGCCGATTTTCGCGCCGTTGAGAATCACCGCGTTAATCCCGATCAGGCTGTAATCACCGACCGTGCATCCGTGGAGCATGGCGTTGTGGCCAATGGTCACACCGGTGCCAATGGTCAGCGGGTAGCCCATGTCGGTGTGCATCACCGTGCCATCCTGCACGTTGCTGTTGTTGCCGATCAGAATCAATTCATTGTCGCCACGCAACACGGCATTGAACCAGACGTTGGCGCCCTCTTCCAGCTTGACCTTGCCGACCAGTACGGCGTTGGGTGCGACCCAGCTCTGTGGATGGGTTTCGACGCGGGCGTCGCCCAAGCGATATTTCATCTTTGTTCCCTCGAGGCTCAGGCAGGCTCACTTGCAAAAAGGTTTGGCCATTTCGAATGATGGCTTCAGGTGTCGGTAAAACGCTTGGGCGGTTGGTGCAGACTGATTTTGGCGTCATAAAGCAGGTTGATCAACTCCACGATCATGATCGCGGTCAGGCCCCAGATCTTGTATTCGCCATAACGGTAACTCGGCACGTACCAACTGCGGCCCTGGTAATCGATGCGATGGGTATGTTCCCGAGGGTCCGTGCGGAAGAACTCCAGGGGTACGCTGAACACCGCGGCAATCTCGGCATCGTTGGCCTGATAGTCGACGAAGTCCGGAATCACCCCGACATAGGGCGTGACCTTGATGCCATGCAGGGAGATCAGCGGACTCAGCGGGCCGATCACTTCGACCAGCCCCGGCGGCAGGCCGATTTCTTCTTCAGCTTCGCGCAGGGCGGTGAACACCAGGTCCGGGTCTTCGGGGTCGCGGCGACCGCCGGGAAACGCGACTTCGCCACCATGGGTCGAAAGCCCGCTGGCGCGCAGGGTCAGAACCAGTTCCGGTTCATCACTGCGAGTGATGGGCACCAGGACCGCGGCCTCAGGAAAACGCATGTCGGTTTCCAGTGTGCGTGGGGTGTGGTTGCTTACTCGATGCAGTAGCTCGTCCAGCATGAGACTTCTCGACTTATTCTCTACCTTGCATCATGCACCAATCGAACCGACCGCCCAACCCCATAACCGCAGCATGTCGCTAAACGACAACTTGCCGACTGACACCGCCGCACGCCAAGATAGGCACAGCATTCAGGAACCCAAGCATGAAATTTTGCAGTCAGTGCGGCAACCCGGTAACCCAGCGCATCCCAGAAGGCGATTCGCGCCTGCGTTATGTCTGCGATAGCTGTCATGCGATTCATTACCAGAACCCCAATATCGTCGCCGGTTGCGTGCCGGTCTGGGGCTCGAAGGTATTGCTGTGCCGACGCGCCATCGAGCCGAGGCTCGGTTACTGGACCCTGCCCGCAGGCTTCATGGAGAACGGCGAAACCATCGAGCAGGCGGCGATTCGCGAGACCGCTGAAGAGGCGTGTGCCCGGGTGCGCAATCTGAGCATCTATACCTTGATCGACGTGCCGCACATCAGTCAGGTACACGTGTTCTTTCGTGCCGAGCTGGTGGACCTGGATTTTGCCGCCGGCCCCGAAAGCCTGGAAGTGGCACTGTTCGAAGAGGCCGACATCCCTTGGTCCGAGCTGGCTTTCCGTACGGTAGGCCGTACCCTAGAATGCTACTTCGCAGACCGGCGGACCGAGACCTACCCCGTGCGGTCCGAATCGATCCCGCCGCTCGCTCAACCTGCCATCCGTTAAAAAACCTTCTATAAATAAAATAGTCACGACACCTTTCAGGGATATCGTTTCAATGCGCTGGTTGCTTGCCGTGTTTTGCATGTCGTTCGTCGCTATTTCCCAGGCCTCCACGGCGGAAACCCTGGATGGCAAAGTCGTCGAAAAAGTCCTGGTGCTCAAGTCGGCCCATCAACTGCAATTGATCAACGACGGCAAGCCGCTCAGGACTTATCGCATTTCATTGGGAAAAAGACCGGTCGGTCCGAAACTCATGGAAGGCGACAAACGCACACCTGAAGGTTTTTACTGGGTGGACTGGCGCAAGACCAGCGACCGTTTCAACCTGTCGATGCACATTTCCTACCCGAACATCAGCGACGCCGCCCGCGCCCGGCGCGAAGGCGTCGAACCCGGCGGCATGATCATGATCCACGGCACTCCGGATACCGAAGACAACCCCGAAGCCCTGTTCCACACCCTGGACTGGACCGACGGCTGCATCGCCATGCGCAACATGGACATGCGCGAGGTCTGGGGGCTGGTGCCGGATGGCACGATGATCGAGATTCGTCCGTAGCATCCCTCTCTCTGGCAAAGGCGCTTTTGTGGCGCCCCTCCTCCAGCTTCGTGTTTTGACCGCTACCTTCGGTCGCCATCGAAAAATAAAATCAAAAGATCGCAGCCTGCGGCAGTTCCTACCGGGGTGATACCACTGCCACGTGTAAGAGCTGACGCAGGCTGCGATCTTTGCTTTCAAAATCCCCATCGCTAATACCACTTAAAGCCGGCGCCTGATAAAGGCGCTCATAAGGCCCGGTATTCCTGCGCTTCAAGCCAAGTGGCCTGATTGACATGGTATTGAAGTGGTATTAGTTTTCGCTGCATTACCGGGCGACAACACTCCAATATCCGCATCGGACACCCTCTATGAATGACCTCCAGGCGCTACGCCCTGACGATACCCAGCCCACGCCGCTGTACCTGCAACTGGCGCGCAATCTGGAAGCGGCGATCCATGCCGGCCAGTGGAAAGCCGAACAGGCCATGCCGTCGGAGCGCAATCTCAGCGAAACGCTGGGCATTTCCCGCGTCACGGCACGCAAGGCGCTGGAAGTGCTGTTCGAACAAGGGCTGATCCGGCGCAATCAAGGTTCCGGCACGTTTATCACCCCGCGTCTGGAGCAGCCGCTGTCGCGCCTTTCAGGCTTCAGCGAGATGTTGCGGCTCAAGGGCTTTGTCCCCGGTTCGCAATGGCTGGAGCGGGAAATCACGCCGCCGACCCACGAAGAACTGATCCGCCTGGGACTCTCACCCAACGACAAGGTCGCGCGGCTCAAACGCCTGCGCAAGGCCGATGACACGGTGATGGCGATCGAGATGAGCACCCTGCCCGCCACGATTATTCCCAAGCCGCAGGCGGTGGGCGACTCCCTCTACGAATACCTCGACGGCATCGGTAAACCGGTAGTCCGCGCCTTGCAGCACATCCAGGCGATCAACGCCTCGGACGAATTCGCCGCGCTGGTGGGGATCGCCCCCGGCACCGCGATGCTGCTGATGACCCGGGTCGGCTACCTGGAAGACAACACGCCGATCGAAGTCACCGACACCTACTGCCGCAACGACTACTACGATTTTGTCGCAGAGCTTCGCAGGTAAAGAGCTCCGTAGATAAAGAGCTTCGTTGATAAAGAGCTTCCCCGATAAAGAGCTTCGCCGCTCAAAGCCGCGCCGCTGAACGAGAGAACCGATCATGTCCGAAGACAACATCCTCACCGCCCACGGCTGGGTTCGCGGCCGGCTGATCCATCAACACGGCAGGGTCGTGTCCATCGAAGGCCAGCCTTGCGATCCGGCGGACAATGACTTGCCTTACCTGCTACCGGGCTTCATCGACCTGCACGTTCACGGCGGTGGCGGCAAAGACATCATGGAAGGTGCAACCGCCTTCGAGACCATCACCAGAACCCATGTGCGTTTCGGCACCACGTCGCTGCTGGCCACCACCATGACCGCACCGGGCGAAGAGATCTCCCGTGTACTCAAAGATGTCGGCGAGTTTTGCGAGCAGCGGCCCAAAGGCAGCGCCCGAGTCCTCGGCGTGCATCTGGAAGGTCCGTACATCAACCCCGGCAAACTCGGGGCCCAACCGAACTTTGCCCACACCGCGTTGATGGCCGAAGTCGAAGAATACCTGGCGCTGGCACCGATCCGCGTCATCACCATCGCCCCGGAAATTGCCGGTCACGACGCTTTGATCCGCAGCCTCAGCAGTCGCGGAGTACGCATGCAAATCGGCCACACCCTCGGCAGTTACGAGGAAGGCGTGGCGGCGCTGGAGGCCGGCGCGACCAGTTTCACCCACCTGTACAACGCCATGAGCCCGCTGCATCACCGCGAGCCGGGCATCGTCGGCGCGGCGCTGGCTCATGCGAAATATGCCGAGCTGATTCCCGACTTGCTGCACGTCCACCCCGGCGCCATCCGCGTGGCTCTGCGTTCGATCCCGTGCCTGTATTGCGTCACCGATTCCACCGCCGCCGCGGGCATGCCCGACGGTGAATACAAGCTCGGGAGCCACACTGTCACCAAATGCCTGGGCGGTGTGCGTCTGCCTGACGGAACCCTGGCCGGCAGCACCCTGACCATGGACCAGGCCCTGCGCAACCTGGTGAAGATCGGCCTGCCGATCGCCGAGGCCTCGCAACGTCTTTCGCAATTTCCCGCCGACTACCTCGGCCTTCAAGAACGCGGCCGCCTTGCACCTGGCAGCTGGGCCGACTGCGTGCGGCTCGATCGCACACTCACACTGACCGCCGTCATGGTCGAAGGAGAAGACATTGACTTCAAAAATGCTTGAAGAGGCGCTGTCCTCGTTCGAGGCCGTGCAAGCCCAACTGCAACACCTCGACCCGCAGATGATCGAGATCGCCGGACGCCTGCGTCGTCAGCCGCCGCAAGTGGCGATGACGGTCGCCCGCGGCAGTTCCGACCATGCGGCCAGTTACTTCGCCTACCTGACCATGCAGCAACTGGGCATTCCGGTGGCGTCGTTGCCGATGTCGGTGGTGACCATGCAACAGGCGCCGCTGAAGGTCAGCGGCCAGGTGGCCTTCGCTTTCTCGCAGTCCGGGCAAAGTCCGGATCTGGTGAACAGCCTGCGCCTGCTGCGCAAGCGCGGCGCCCTGAGCATTTCGATGGTCAACGCCGAGAGTTCGCCACTGGAAGCGGCCTGCGAATTCAGCCTGCCGCTGTGCGCCGGCATCGAAAGCAGCGTCGCCGCGACCAAGAGTTTCATTGCCACCCTCAGCGCCAGCGCCCGGCTGGTCGCGCACTGGAAACAAGATGCGGAGTTGCTGGAAGCCGGCCTGGCCCTGCCGGAAGGCCTGCGCGAGGCGGCACGACAGGACTGGAGCCTGGCCATCGAAGCCCTGCGCGATTGCCAGCGCCTGATGGTGATCGGCCGTGGCGCCGGTTTCGCCATCGCCCAGGAAGCGGCGCTGAAATTCAAGGAAACCTCGGCGATCCAGGCCGAAGCCTTCAGCAGCGCCGAAGTCCGTCACGGCCCGATGGCCTTGATCGATGAGCACTATCCATTGCTGGTATTCGCCCCGCGCGGTGCCGAGCAGGCCGGGTTATTGAGTTTCGCTGCCGACATGCGCCAGCGCGGCGCCCGGGTATTGCTGGCGGCCCCGGAGGATGTCATCGAACGCGACCTCACCCTGACCTGCGCCGAACATCCGTCTCTCGACCCGATCCTGGCGATCCAGAGTTTCTACGTCATGGCTGCCGGTCTGGCGGTCGCCCGAGGCATGGACCCGGACCAGCCGCGCCACTTGAGCAAAGTCACGCGCACCCACTAACTCAAATACCGAACGAATCCCCCCCTGCAGGAGCTGGCTTGCCAGCGAAGGCGGCCTCAACGACGACGCTTGCCTCAAGGGCCTCTTCGCTGGCAAGCCAGCGCCTACAGGGGCGCGATGATCCGATCCGTAGTTTTTATTGATGAGACCGAGCCATGCACAACAACAATAAAGAGCTGACCCTCAGCGCCCCGCTCAGCGGCCCGGTGCTCACGCTCGTCGATGTCCCTGACCCGGTGTTCGCCAGCGGCGCCATGGGTGACGGAATCGCCATCGATCCGCTGAACGACACCCTTCACGCCCCCTGCGCCGGCGTGGTGGTGCATGTGGCCCGTACCGGCCATGCCGTGACCCTGCGCGCCGACAATGGCGCCGAACTATTGCTTCACCTGGGCCTGGACACGGTCGAGTTGCAGGGCCAAGGCTTCTCCATGCTGGTCAAGGAAGGTGCGCGAGTCGCCAACGGCGAGCCGCTGTTGCGCTACGACCTGGACCAGGTCGCGCAGCAGTGCAAAAGCCTGGTCAGCCTGATGATCCTGACCAACAGCCAGGACTTCCAGGTGCGAGCGATCACCTTGAAGTCGGTCAAGGTGGGTGAACCGCTGCTGCACATCATTCGCCGCCACCCAATGGGTGCGCAGGCTGAAGTGGACGTGCAGGGAGAAGAAATCCATGGCCACATCCGCATCGCCCATCGCGGCGGATTGCACGCCCGGCCGGCGGCGCTGATCCGGCAGACGGCGCAAGGCTTCAAGAGTAAATCCCGACTGCATTTCGGCGGTAAATCGGCGACCTGCGACAGCTTGATCGGGCTGATGGGTCTGGCCGTCGGCGAGCACGACGAAGTTCAGGTCAGTTGTCAGGGCCCGGACGCCGAAGCGGCCGTGCAAGCGATATTGGCCGCATTGTCCACAGCGCTGGCCGAAGACAGCCATGCCATGGCGCCGACACCCATTGCCCAGCATAAACGTGCGGCAGAAGCGGGCGTGCTGCACGGCGTCTGCGCCGCGCCCGGCCTGGTCGGCGGGCCAATGTTTCGCCTGAACGCGATCAGCCTGCCGGTGGACGCCGGCAACCATGATCCCGAGCAACAACTGCAAGCCCTCGACACTGCGCGGAACCAAGTCCGCAGCGAAATCGACAGCACCCTGGCCCGGGCCAAAAAGCACAAGAACACCGCCGAGGAAGCGATCTTCGCCGCTCACCTCGCGTTGCTCGAAGACCCGGCGTTGCTCGACGCCGCCAACCGGTCCATTGACCAGGGCATGGCCGCGACCCATGCCTGGTGTCGATCGATCGACGCGCAGTGCGAGGTGCTGCAGCAACTGGGCAGCCCACTGCTGGCCGAACGCGCCAACGACCTGCGCGATCTCAAGCAACGGGTGTTGCGCGCCCTGCTCGGTGAAACCTGGCATTACGACGTGCCCGCCGGGGCTATCGTTGCTGCCCATGAACTGACCCCGTCCGATCTGTTGCAACTGAGCGCGCAAGGTGTCGCCGGGTTGTGCATGGTCGAGGGTGGCGCAACTTCCCATGTCGCGATTCTCGCTCGGGGCAAAGGCTTGCCATGCCTGGTGGCACTGGGCGCAACACTGCTGGATCAGCAACAAGGCCAGTCGGTGGTACTGGATGCCGATGGCGGGCGTCTCGAATGGATGCCCGGCAGTGCACGCTTGGCCGAGGTCCGTCAGGCGCAACTCGATCATCAACAACGTCGTGCCGCACAACAGACTCAGGCGCACACCCCGGCGCTGACCCGCGACGGCGTGCAGATCGAAGTCGCCGCCAACGTCGCCTCCAGCACTGAAGCGGCTGACGCGCTGGCCAATGGTGCCGACGGCGTAGGCCTGCTGCGTACCGAATTCCTGTTTGTGGACCGCAACACCGCACCGGACGAAGAGGAACAGCGCCTCGCCTATCAAGCCGTGCTCGATGCCATGGGCGACAAGTCGGTGATCATCCGCACCATCGACGTCGGTGGCGACAAGCAACTGGACTATCTGCCCCTTCCCGCCGAAGCGAATCCGGTGCTCGGTCTGCGCGGCATTCGCATGGCTCAAATTCGGCCGGAACTGCTGGATCAGCAACTGCGCGCTCTGCTGCATGTCTGCCCGCTGGCCCGTTGCCGGATCCTGTTGCCGATGGTCACCGAAGTCGATGAGCTGCTCCACATCCGCCAGCGCCTCGACGCTCTGTGCACTGAGCTTGAGCTCACTGAGCGCCCGGAGCTGGGGGTGATGATCGAAGTGCCGGCCGCCGCGTTGCTGGCCGAACAGCTGGCAGAGCATGCGGACTTCCTGTCCATCGGCACCAACGATTTGTCCCAGTACACCCTGGCCATGGACCGTGACCACGCCGGTCTCGCCTCGCGGGTCGATGCTTTGCACCCGGCGCTGCTACGACTGATCGCCCAGACCTGTGCCGGTGCGGCGGTGCATCACCGTTGGGTCGGGGTCTGCGGGGCGCTCGCCTCTGACCCCCTGGCGACGCCGGTACTGATCGGTCTGGGTGTCAGCGAGTTGTCGGTGAGCCCGGTGCAGATCGGTGAAATCAAGGATCGCGTCCGTCACCTCGACGCCGCCGAATGCCGACGCTTCAGCCAGGACTTGCTCAAGCTGAGCAGTGCCGCGGCCGTGCGTCGCGCCTGTCACCAGCAATGGCCTCTGAGCTGAACAACAACAATAATCCAGGGAGATCCGCCATGTACCAATACTTCATCGAAGGCCTGCAGCGCCTCGGCCGCGCACTGATGCTGCCGATTGCGATCCTGCCGATTGCCGGCCTGTTGCTGCGTCTGGGCGACACCGACCTGCTGGACATCGCGATCATCCATGACGCCGGCCAGGTCATATTCGCCAACCTGGCGATGATCTTCGCCATCGGCATCGCGGTCGGGTTCGCCAAGGACAACAACGGCACCGCAGGCCTCGCCGGCGTCATTGGCTATCTGGTGATGATCTCCACCCTCAAGGTGCTCGATGCGAGCATCAACATGGGCATGCTCGCCGGGATCGTCAGCGGCTTGATGGCCGGCGCGCTGTACAACCGCTTCAAAGACATCAAGTTGCCGGAATACCTGGCGTTCTTCGGTGGCCGGCGCTTCGTGCCGATCGTGACCGGGTTCGCCGCCGTCGGCCTGGGCGTGGTGTTCGGCCTGATCTGGCCGCCGATCCAGCACGGCATCAATGGCTTTGGCGCGCTAATGATGGAGAGCGGCAGCTTGGGTGCGTTCGTCTTCGGCGTGTTCAACCGCCTGCTGATCGTCACCGGCTTGCACCATATCCTCAACAACATGGCGTGGTTCGTCTTCGGCAACTTCACCGACCCGACCACCGGCGCCCTCGTCACCGGCGACCTGTCGCGCTACTTCGCTGGCGATCCGAAAGGCGGCCAGTTCATGACCGGCATGTTCCCGATGATGATCTTCGGCCTGCCCGCCGCCTGCCTGGCGATGTATCGCAACGCCCTGCCGGAACGGCGCAAAATCATGGGAGGGATCTTCCTGTCGATGGCGCTGACTTCGTTTCTGACCGGCGTGACCGAGCCGATCGAATTCGCCTTCATGTTCCTCGCACCACTGTTGTATTTGCTGCATGCGCTGCTGACGGGGCTGTCGATGGCCATCACCAACCTGCTGAACATCCATCTGGGGTTCACCTTCTCCGGCGGTTTCATCGACATGATTCTGGGCTGGGGGAAATCCACCAACGGCTGGCTGGTGTTGCCGGTGGGGATGGCTTATGCGGTGATCTACTATCTGGTGTTTGATTTCTGCATTCGCCGGTTCAACCTCAAGACGCCCGGCGTGAAGATGTTCCAGCGGGCGATAAAGTGGTGATCGCCGAGAGTGACCGGGCCGAGGCCTACATCAAGGCGCTGGGTGGCGCGCAGAATCTGATCACCGTTGGAGCCTGTACCACCCGGCTGCGCCTGGACATGGTGGATCGCACCAAGGCTTCGGATGTTGAGCTCAAAGCGCTGGGCGCGATGGCGGTGGTGCGTCCGGGCAAAGGCGGGAGTTTGCAAGTGGTCGTCGGGCCGATGGCGGACAGCATTGCCGATGAGATTCGCCTGGCGATGCCGGCATTGGGTCGAGCGCTGGTCTCCCCTCCTGCAGCTGTTGTCGATGCGCCGAAGCCTGCCACCGTGGCGTCAACAGAAGCGCAGCAATGGCTGAAGGCGTTGGGCGGTGGCGAAAATGTGCTGCAAATGGACTGTATCGCGATGACCCGCATTCGCCTGCAGCTGGCGGATGGCAAGGTGTTGTCGGAATGCGATTTGAAAGCGTTGGGTTGCCAGGGTGTCAGCCAGTTGGACGGTGGCGTGTGGCATCTGCTGATTGGCGACAAGGCGCCAAGTTTGAGTGATGCCCTGCAAGCGTTGGTCAATCGCAGTGAAGTGAGTGCCAAGGTTTAGATCCTCGGTGCCTGGTAGGCCGCTATGAGGCCATAAGCAACACCACAAAAAACCGATCAACAAAAAACCCGCTGAAATCACTTTCAGCGGGTTTCTTGTTTCAGCAGCCGGAAGATCAGAAATCCTCCAACCGCCACACCTCATAAGCCGGCGTTTCATAGGGGTGGCTGAGTTTCAACGCAGCCACCACAGCCACGATCAACTCATCCGCCACCACCAGCTCGACCTTCCATTCCTCAACCTGCTCGACCTGTCCCGCTTCCCCAATAAACGGCTGACTGCCATCCAATGGTCGAAACTGGCCCAGGCCCAGCACTTGCCAGGCGCAATGGTCATAAGCACCGATCCGTCCGCCACCGGCGGCGAATACGGCGCTCTTGACCCCTTCGACATGACTGTCGGGAACAAAGAAGCCGAGTTTGTACACGGCGCTTAGTTCACCCAGACGCGGGCATTACGGAACATGCGCATCCACGGTGCATCTTCGTTCCAGTCTTCCGAACGCCACGAGTTCTGCACGGCGCGGAACACCCGCTCCGGGTGCGGCATCATGATCGTGACGCGACCGTCGCGGCTGGTCAGCCCGGTGATCCCGCGCGGCGAGCCGTTCGGGTTGGCCGGGTAGCTTTCGGTGACCTTGCCGTGGTTGTCGACGAAACGCATCGCCACGCAACCCGACAGATCGGCTTCCAGCAACGCTTCTTCGCTGGCGAACTCGGCATGACCTTCACCGTGAGCGATGGCGATCGGCATGCGCGAACCGGCCATGCCTTGCAGGAAGATCGAATTCGACTCCTGGACCTGAACCATCGCCACACGCGCTTCGAACTGCTCGGAACGGTTACGCACGAAGTGCGGCCAGAACTCGCTGCCCGGGATCAGCTCGTGCAGGTTGGACATCATCTGGCAACCGTTGCACACACCGAGGGTGAAGCTGTCGTTACGTTCGAAGAAACCCTGGAACGCATCGCGGGCGCGGCTGTTGAACAGCGCGGACTTGGCCCAGCCTTCGCCGGCACCCAGTACGTCGCCGTAGGAGAAACCACCGCAAGCGACCAGCCCCTTGAACTCGTTCAGGTCGACACGGCCGGCCAGAATGTCGCTCATGTGCACGTCGATCGCGTTGAAACCGGCGCGGTCGAACGCTGCCGCCATTTCCACCTGACCGTTGACGCCCTGCTCACGCAGCACGGCAACCTGTGGCCGGATGTTTTTCTTGATGTAAGGCGCGGCGACGTCCTGGTTGACGTCGTAGCTCAGCTTGACGCTCAGGCCCGGGTTGTCTTCTTCCAGCAGCACGTCGAACTCTTGTTCGGCGCAGTCGGCGTTATCACGCAGACGCTGGATCTGGTAGCTGGTTTCAGCCCACTGACGTTGCAGCAGACGACGCTGACCTTCGAACACGGTTTCGCCGTTGAAGGTGATGTTGATCTGGCCGTTGTTCATCGGCTGACCGATCACCGACACGCACTCGCCCAAACCGGCAGCACTGAACTGCGCGAGGATGTCTGGAGTAGCGTCCTGGCGAACCTGGATCACCGCACCCAGCTCTTCGTTGAACAGGATCGCGGCGATGTCGGCGGACGTTTCTGCCAGACCGTCGAGGTTCAGGCTCAGACCGCAGTGGCCGGCGAACGCCATTTCCACCACGCTGGTCAGCAGGCCGCCGTCGGAACGGTCGTGGTAAGCCAGCAGGTGGCCATCGGCGTTGAGGCCCTGGATCACCGCAAAGAAGGCTTTGAGGTCTTCGGCATCATCGACGTCCGGCGCTTGCGAGCCGAGCTTGCCGTGAACCTGGGCCAGGATCGAGGCGCCCATGCGGTTCTGGCCACGACCCAGGTCGATCAGGATCAGGTCGGTGGTGCCCTTGTCCATGCGCAGTTCCGGCGTCAGGGTCTGACGGATGTCAGCCACGGGCGCGAAACCGGTCACGATCAGCGACATCGGCGAGGTCACGGTCTTGTCGACGCCGTCGTCGTTCCAGCGGGTGGCCATGGACATGGAGTCCTTGCCCACCGGAATGGTGATACCCAGGTCCGGGCACAGTTCCATACCGACCGCTTTCACGGTGTCGTACAGACGCGCGTCTTCACCCGGGTGACCGGCGGCGGACATCCAGTTCGCCGACAATTTGATGTCGGAGATCTTGTTGATGCGCGACGCGGCAATGTTGGTCAGGGTTTCGCCGATGGCCATGCGGCCCGACGCCGGAGCGTCCAGCAGGGCCAGCGGAGTGCGCTCGCCCATGGCCATGGCTTCGCCGGTGTAGACGTCGAAGCTGGTGGCGGTGACGGCAACGTCGGCCACCGGGACTTGCCACGGGCCGACCATTTGGTCACGGGCCACGAGGCCGGTGATGGTGCGGTCGCCGATGGTGATCAGGAAGCTTTTGCTCGCCACGGCCGGGTGATGCAGGACGCGCTCGACGCAGTCTGCGATCTCCAGGGTCGACGGATCGAAATCGTCGCCCAGCTCGTTTTCGCGAACGGCCGAACGGTGCATGCGTGGCGCTTTGCCCAGCAGCACTTCGAGTGGCATGTCCACCGGGCTGTTGCCGAAGTGACTATCCGTGACTGTAAGCTGCGGCTCGGCAGTGGCTTCGCCTACCACGGCAAACGGGCAACGCTCGCGTTCGCAGATCGCCTGGAAGCGTTCGAAGTCCGCAGGTCCCACCGCCAGAACGTAACGTTCCTGGGATTCGTTGCTCCAGATTTCGTGCGGGGCCATGCCCGGCTCGTCGTTTGGAATGTTGCGCAGTTCGAAGCGACCGCCACGGTTGCCGTCGTTGACCAGTTCCGGGAAGGCGTTGGACAGACCGCCCGCGCCGACGTCATGGATGAAGCTGATCGGGTTCTTGTCACCCAGTTGCCAGCAGCGGTCGATGACTTCCTGGCAGCGACGTTCCATCTCAGGGTTTTCACGCTGAACCGATGCGAAGTCCAGGTCTGCCGAGCTGGTGCCGGTGGCCATGGAGGAAGCGGCACCGCCGCCCAGGCCGATCAACATTGCCGGGCCGCCGAGCACGATCAGCTTGGAGCCGACGGTGATCTCGCCTTTCTGCACATGTTCGGCACGGATGTTACCCATGCCGCCAGCCAGCATGATCGGCTTGTGGTAACCGCGAACTTCGTCGCCACGCGGGGTGGTGATCGACTGTTCGAAGGTACGGAAGTAGCCGGTCAGGGCCGGACGACCGAATTCGTTGTTGAACGCGGCGCCGCCCAGCGGGCCTTCGATCATGATGTCCAGCGCGGTAACGATGCGCTCAGGCTTGCCATACGGCACTTCCCACGGCTGTTCGAAGCCCGGGATCTGCAGGTTGGACACGGTGAAGCCGGTCAGGCCAGCCTTTGGCTTGGCACCACGACCGGTTGCGCCTTCGTCGCGAATCTCGCCACCGGAACCGGTGGAAGCGCCCGGGAACGGGGCAATCGCGGTCGGGTGGTTGTGGGTTTCGACTTTCATCAGGATGTGCACCGGTTCCTGCACCGCGCCGTACTGGCGGGTTTCAGGGTCCGGGAAGAAACGGCCGGCAACGTTGCCGACGATCACCGAGGCGTTGTCCTTGTAAGCCGACAGCACGCCTTCGCTGTGCATCACGTAGGTGTTCTTGATCATGCCGAACAGGCTTTTTTCCTGGCTCTGGCCGTCGATGTCCCAACTGGCGTTGAAGATCTTGTGACGGCAGTGCTCGGAGTTCGCCTGGGCGAACATCATCAGTTCGATGTCGTGCGGGTTGCGCTTCAAGCCGACGAAGGCATTGACCAGGTAGTCGATCTCGTCATCGGCCAGGGCCAGGCCCAGCTCGGTGTTGGCTGTTTCCAGTGCGGCGCGGCCGCCACCCAGCACGTCGATCGCGGTCAGCGGTTTCGGCTCGGCATGGCGGAACAGGCCGGCAGCCTGTTCAAGGTTGCCGAGGACGATCTGGGTCATGCGGTCATGCAGCACGTCAGCGATCAGCTGAGCCTGGGCGTCGCTGAACTGGCCGGCGACGTAGAACGCGATACCGCGCTCCAGGCGCTGGATCTTGCTCAGGCCGCAGTTGCGAGCGATGTCGCTGGCTTTACTGGACCATGGCGAAATGGTGCCGAAACGCGGCAACACCAGGAACAGACGACCGGTCGGCTCTTGTACCGGAACAGTTGGGCCGTACTTCAGAAGGCGCGCGAGCACCTGCTGTTCGTCGCCGGTCAGGACGCCGGTAACTTCGGCGAAGTGAGCGAATTCAGCATACAAGCCGCTGACAGCCGGGACCTTCTGGCTCAGTTGCTCAAGGAGTTTGCTGTGGCGAAAGGCAGAAAGGGCAGGAGCGCCGCGCAGGATCAACATCTTCGGGACAGCCTCGGGAAGGGGTGTGCTTTGAGGCCGTGCATTCTAGCCTAAACAGGCCGCGACATCACTCGAAACGGTACTCACGGCTGCACCCGAACGTCGGAGCGCCCGCGCGGTGCCGTGACCCGGGCTCTCGGGGAGGCGCGCCAGGGGTTATTTTTTGTGTCATTAAGTGCCGTAAAAGCCCGTTCCTGCGGGCGCCGGGCGTGTTTTTAGCCCTCTAACAGACAAGCCGCTCGCTGTCGAGATATGGCGCTCGTGGTCCTTTGCGTATACTGCGCAGATGTTTTCCCCAACGGCTTTGCGTCCGCGGTTCGCCAAATGGCTGATCGCAACCGGACTCTTCCTGATGCTCAGTGGGTGTGTTGATAAACCCAACACACTGGAGCGCGTAAAGGAGGATGGCGTGCTGCGGGTGGTTACCCGAAACAGCCCTGCCACCTACTTTCAGGATCGCAACGGTGAAACCGGCTTCGAATACGAGCTGGTGAAGCGCTTCGCCGACGATCTGGGGGTCGAACTCAAGATTGAAACCGCCGACAACCTCGACGACCTGTTCAACCAGGTGGGCAAGCCCAACGGCCCGGTGCTGGCTGCCGCCGGCCTGGTCGCCAGCGAGCAGCGCAAGAAGCAAGTGCGGTTTTCCCACTCCTATCTGGAAGTCACCCCTCAGATCATCTATCGCAACGGCCAATCGCGGCCAACCGATGCGAAAGATCTGGTGGGCAAGAAGATCATGGTGCTCAAGGGCAGCACCCACGCCGAGCAGCTGGCGGAACTGAAAAAGAAATATCCCGCCATTGAATACGAAGAGTCCGACGCCGTTGAAGTCGTCGACCTGCTGCGCATGGTGGATGAAGATCAGATCGACCTGACCCTGGTCGACTCCAACGAAGTCGCGATGAACCAGGTCTACTTCCCCAACGTGCGAGTGGCCTTCGATCTCGGCAATGCCAGCAACCAGAGCTGGGCCGTAGCGCCTGGCGACGACAACAGCCTGCTGAACGAGATCAACAGCTACCTCGACAAGGTGAAGAAGAACGGCACCCTGCAACGTCTCAAGGACCGCTATTACGGGCACGTCGATGTGCTCGGCTATGTGGGCGCCTACACCTTCGCCCAGCACTTGCAGCAACGGCTGCCCAAGTACGAGAAGCACTTCAAGGCGTACGCCAAGGAAGAGAAAGTCGATTGGCGCCTGTTGGCCGCGGTCGGTTATCAGGAATCCCTGTGGCAAGCGGCCGTCACCTCCAAGACCGGTGTGCGCGGGCTGATGATGCTGACCCAGAACACCGCCCAGGCCATGGGCGTATCCAATCGCCTCGACCCCAAGCAGAGCATCATGGGCGGCGCCAAGTACCTGGCCTACGTGAAGGAACAGCTGGACGACTCGATTCAGGAACCGGATCGCACCTGGTTTGCCCTGGCGGCCTACAACGTTGGCGGCGGTCACCTGGATGACGCGCGCAAACTGGCGGCCAAGGAAGGGCTCAACCCGGACAAGTGGCTGGACGTGAAGAAAATCCTGCCGCGGCTGTCCGAGAAGAAGTGGTACAGCAAAACCCGTTACGGCTACGCCCGGGGTGGCGAGCCGGTGCACTTTGTGGCGAACATCCGTCGCTACTACGACATCCTGACCTGGGTCACGCAGCCGCAACTTGAAGGCGACCAGGTCGCCGAGGGCAGTCTGCATGTACCGGGGGTCGACAAGACCAAGCCGAACCAGGAAACCCCGCCGCTCTGATTCTGTGTTGCTTTTGAAGACGCCTTCGCTGGCAAGCCAGCGCCTACAGGTGCGCGTCAAACGACAATTATGTGTCCGACACGAACCTGTAGGAGCTGGCTTGCCAGCGAAAGCAGCGCCGCGGTCTTAGCCCTTCAATGCAGCGGCCAGGATCAGCGCCTTCATCTCGGACACCGCCGACTTGAACCCGACAAACAACGCATGGGCCACCAGCGCATGGCCGATGTTCAGCTCGTTGATGCCCTTGATCGCGGCGACCGCTTCGACGTTGTGATAGTGCAGGCCGTGGCCGGCGTTGACGATCAAACCCTGCGCCAGGCCAAACGCCACGCCATCGGCGACGCGCTTCAATTCTTCAGCCACTTGCGTCGGCGTCTCGGCATCCGCATAACGACCGGTGTGCAGTTCGATGGCTGGCGCGCCAACACGACGGGACGCTGCGATCTGCCGCTCGTCCGCATCGATGAACAGCGACACTTCACAGCCGATCTGCGCCAGGCGATCCACCGCCGCCTTGATCCGCGCTTCCTGCCCCGCTACGTCGAGGCCACCTTCGGTGGTCAGTTCCTGGCGGGTTTCCGGGACCAGGCAAATGTGCGCCGGGCGGATGCGCTCGGCGAAGGCCATCATTTCCTCGGTGACGCCCATCTCGAAGTTCATGCGGGTTTGCAGCACGTCCTTGAGCAGCAGCACGTCGCGCTCCTGGATGTGCCGGCGATCTTCACGCAGGTGCACGGTAATGCCATCAGCGCCCGCCTCTTCGGCGTCGAGTGCTGCCTTGACCGGATCCGGGTAACGAGTGCCCCGGGCCTGGCGCAGGGTGGCAACGTGGTCGATGTTAACGCCAAGAAGAATGCGATTGCTGGTGGTCACGGAAGCGCTCCTGAAGAAGGGAAAGTTCGGTGCACAGCATACACGGGGAGCCAGGGTCTGTTGACGTTTGGTGGTGGTCGCGACGAGCGTCGTCGCGGTCACCATCAAGCGTCAACGGACCCTATGGCTTGCGAAACAACTCGCGACTGACCAGCGGGCGACCGCCCAGGTGTACGGCCAGCGCCTGGCGCATCAAGCGCTTAGCGGCAGACAGTGCGCCGGGCGCGGACCAGTCGGCGTCGGCCATGGCCAGCAGTTCGGTACCGTTGAACAGACCGGGTTGCAGCAGGTAGACCCGCTCCAGGCCGGCATCGACCTGCAAGCGGTACAGACCGTCCGGCGCGATGGGTTCGCCGTGGATGTCGGCGGTCAAGGCGAAGCCGTAACCCAAGTCATCCAGCAGCCGCCATTCGAAGGATCGCAGCAGCGGCTCCAGCGGACGGCCTTCAGCCAGGGCGAGCAACGTGGCGGCATAGTGATCGAAGACAGCGGGATGCGGGTCTTCGGCGGGCAACAGGCGGATCAACAGTTCGTTGAGGTAGAGGCCACTGAACAGCGCCTCACCGTTGAGCCAGGTGGAAACGCCGGCACTTTCCATGCGCCCGACGTTCTTCAGCTCCCCCCTCCCCCTGAATTCGACTTCCAGTGGCACGAACGGCCGCGCCAGCGTCCCCGCCTTGCCCCGCGCACTGCGCAACACCGCCCGCAGCCGACCCTGTGGCGTGAGGAAATCCACCAATGCGCTGTTTTCGCGGTAGGCGCGGGAGTGGAGGACGAAGGCGAGTTGGCCGGTAGGTGGGGTTTGGGACATGGGTTCTCGCCGAACTGTAGGAGCGAGCTTGCTCGCGATGGTGGATAACGATGACGCGGGCCTTCTGAATGAACGCGGCGCTCTCAAGTCCATCGCGAGCAAGCTCGCTCCTACAAGGGGTCCTGCGGTGTGTTACAGGTCGCCGTAACCCAGCGAACGCAAGGCGCGTTCGTCGTCGGACCAGCCGCCTTTCACTTTGACCCACAGGTTGAGCATGATCTTGGAGTCGAACAGCAGCTCCATGTCCTTGCGCGCCTCGGTGCCGATGCGCTTGATGCGCTCGCCCTTGTCGCCAATGATGATTTTCTTCTGGCCGTCACGTTCGACGAGGATCAACGCATGGATGTGCAGGGTTTTCCCCTGCTGCTTGAACTCTTCGATTTCCACGGTGATCTGGTACGGCAGCTCGGCGCCCAACTGGCGCATGATTTTCTCGCGCACCAGCTCGGCGGCAAGGAAGCGGCTGCTGCGGTCGGTGATCTGGTCTTCGGGGAAGAAGTGATCGTTTTCCGGCAGGTAACCGGCAATCACCCGCTCCAGCGCTTCGAGGTTGTGCCCGTGCTGGGCCGAGATCGGCATGATCTGCGCGTTCGGCAGCTGTTCCTGCAACCAGGTCAGGTGCGGCATCAGCTCGGATTTGTCTTCGATGCGATCGGTCTTGTTCAACGCGACGATCAGCGGGCCGGTGACGTACTGGACGCGCTCGAGGACCATCTGGTCTTCGTCGGTCCACTTGGTGCGGTCAACCACGAAGATCACCACGTCGACGTCTTTCAACGCCGCCGAAGCGGTTTTGTTCATGTAGCGGTTCAGCGCCTTCTCGCCACCTTTGTGCATGCCCGGGGTGTCGACGTAGATCGCCTGAACGGCGCCTTCGGTCTTGATGCCGAGCATGTTGTGGCGGGTGGTCTGCGGCTTGCGCGACGTGATCGCGAGTTTCTGGCCGAGGATGTGGTTCAGCAGCGTGGACTTGCCCACGTTGGGACGGCCGACGATGGCAACATAGCCACAGCGTGTTGCGGTTGAATCAGTCATTGCCATTCTCCACACCCAGGGCAATCAGTGCTGCGGCGGCCGCTACCTGTTCGGCAATACGACGACTCACACCCTGACCTCGGCTTTTTTCGTTCAGTAAGGTGATTTCACATTCGACGAAGAACGTCCGGCAATGCGGCTCACCCTGGATATCCACCACTTCGTAACGCGGCAGCTCACAACCCCGCGACTGCAGGAATTCCTGCAGACGGGTTTTCGGATCTTTGTTGGTATCGACCAGCGTCAGGCCTTCGAACTCTCCGGCCAGCCAGGCCAGCACGCGCTCGCGTGCCATGTCCATGCCGGCGTCCAGGTAGATCGCACCGATCAGCGCTTCCAGGGCATCGGCCAGAATCGACTCGCGACGGAAGCCGCCACTCTTCAACTCGCCGGAACCCAGACGCAGGTAATCACCCAGATCGAAACCACGGGCCAGCACGGCCAGGGTCTCACCTTTCACCAGGCGGGCACGCAAACGTGACAACTGGCCTTCGCGAGCCAGCGGGAAGCGATCGAACAGCGCCTCGCCGGCGACGAAGTTAAGGATGGCATCACCGAGGAATTCCAGGCGTTCATTGTTGCGCCCGGCAAAACTGCGGTGAGTCAGGGCCAGGACCATCAGTTCCTGATCCTTGAAAGTGTAGCCGAGCTGACGCTCTAGACGGCTTAAGGAGACGCTCACGGTTTACCCACGCTGAGTTCGTGGCTGGATTCCACCGCCATCGCCGTGGTGCGGCGCAGGCTTGGGACAATTAACGCTGTGTTCAAAAATTACGTCCTGAATATCATTGTTTCATGCTTCTGGCGCCGATTGTGCCGACTCCAGAAATGCATTCGGCGCTGTGTTCAACAGCGCCGTGAGTGATTACTTGATCAGGCCAACCCGCGAGAAATTCGGCAGGTGACTGAGTTTGGGTTCTGGCCAGCTCATCCAGACTGCGAAGGCCTTGCCGACGATATTCTTGTCGGGAACCATGCCCAGCAGGTCCTTGGGAATGCTCGGATCATCCCAGAAGCGACTGTCGTTCGAATTGTCCCGGTTGTCGCCCATCATGAAGTAGTGCCCGGCGGGCACGGTCCACGAATGGTCCGGCGCGGCGCGGTAGCGGCTCATCTCCTTACGGATCAGGTGCTCGGCAATGCCGAGTTTCTCCTTGTAGAGTTCGGCGCTGCCCAGCGTGCCCGGCTCGGAGCCGACCAGTTGTTCGGCAATGGACTCACCGTTGACGAACAGACGCTTGTCGGCGGTATAGCGAATCTGGTCACCCGGCAGGCCCACGACTCGCTTGATGTAGTTGACGTTCGGGTCGCTCGGGTAGCGGAACACCATCACATCGCCGCGTTGCGGATCACCCACTGCGATGACTTTCCTGTCGAGCACCGGCAGGCGGATCCCGTAGGAAAACTTGTTCACCAGAATGAAGTCGCCAACGTCCAGGGTCGGCTTCATCGAGCCGGAAGGAATCTGGAACGGTTCCACCAGGAACGAACGCAGGACCAGCACGATGAACAACACCGGGAAGAACGACTTGCCGTATTCGACCAGCAGCGGCTCTTTGTTCAGTTTCTCGACCACCATCCCGTCAGGCTGGCTGACGCTGCCCTGATAGGAGGCAATGGCCGCACGCCGACGCGGCGCCAGGAAAACCAGATCGAGCAACGCCAACAGGCCGCAGACGAACACGGCGATGACCAGCAACAGCGGGAAATTTAGTGACATAGGACCTAACTATCCAACCTGAGCACTGCAAGGAAGGCTTCTTGTGGAATTTCCACGTTGCCGACTTGCTTCATGCGTTTTTTACCGGCCTTCTGCTTCTCCAGCAGTTTTTTCTTACGGCTAACGTCACCGCCGTAGCATTTGGCCAATACGTTCTTTCTGAGTGCCTTGACCGAAGTCCGCGCGATGATCTGCCCGCCAATGGCGGCCTGGATCGCGACGTCGAACATCTGGCGCGGAATCAGTTCTTTCATCTTCTCGGTCAACTGGCGACCTTTGTAGTGCGCGTTATCCTTGTGCACGATCAACGCCAGGGCGTCGACCTTGTCACCGTTGATCAGCACATCCAGTTTCACCAGATTAGCCGATTGATAACGATCGAAATGGTAGTCCAGCGAAGCATAGCCGCGGCTGGTGGATTTCAGACGATCGAAGAAGTCGAGCACCACTTCGTTCATCGGCAAATCGTAGCTCACCTGGACCTGGGTACCGAGGAACAGCATGTCGTGTTGTACGCCACGCTTTTCGATGCACAGGGTAATGACGTTGCCCAGGTGCTCTTGCGGCACAAGAATGTTGGCCCGCACGATCGGCTCACGCATGTCTTCGATCGAGGACAGGTCCGGCAGCTTCGACGGGTTGTCGACGTAAATCGTTTCACCGGTTTTCAGCAACAGCTCGAAAATTACCGTCGGCGCCGTGGTGATCAGGTCCAGGTCGTACTCGCGCTCCAGGCGCTCCTGGATGATTTCCATGTGCAGCATGCCGAGGAACCCGCAACGGAAGCCGAAGCCCAGGGCATCGGAGCTTTCCGGGGTGTACTGCAGGGACGAGTCGTTGAGCGTGAGCTTTTGCAGGGCTTCACGGAAATCTTCGAAGTCGTCGGAGCTGACCGGGAACAGACCGGCATAAACCTGCGGCTGGATGCGTTTGAAGCCGGGCAGCACGTCAACGTCGGGGGTGGAGCTCAAGGTCAGGGTGTCACCGACCGGCGCACCGTGAATGTCCTTGATGCCGGCGATGATGAAGCCCACTTCGCCAGCCTTCAGGTCAACGGTGGCGGTGTGTTTCGGGTTGAACACACCGACGCTGTCCACCAGGTGGATCTTGCCGGTGGATTTGACGAGGATCTTGTCGCCCTTCTTCACACGGCCGTGACGCACGCGTACCAGGGACACAACGCCCAGGTAGTTGTCGAACCAGGAATCGATGATCAACGCCTGCAGCGGATCTTCGTAGTTGCCGGTCGGCGCGGGAATGGTGTGAACCAGACGCTCGAGCACTTCGTCGACGCCCAGGCCGGTCTTGGCAGAGCACTCGACCGCATCGGTGGCGTCGATGCCGATGATCTTCTCGATTTCGTCCTTGACGCGGTCCGGATCGGCCTGCGGCAGGTCGATCTTGTTCAGGACCGGCATGACTTCCAGGCCCTGCTCGATCGCCGTATAGCAGTTGGCAACCGACTGCGCTTCAACACCCTGGCCGGCATCGACCACCAGCAACGCACCTTCGCACGCCGCCAGCGAGCGGCTGACTTCATAGGTGAAGTCGACGTGGCCCGGGGTATCAATGAAGTTCAGCTGATATTTGATGCCATCGCGAGCGGTGTAATACAGGGTGACGCTGTGGGCCTTGATGGTGATCCCGCGTTCACGTTCCAGGTCCATGGAGTCCAGCACCTGGGCTTCCATTTCGCGCTCGGCAAGGCCGCCGCACATCTGGATGAAGCGATCGGCCAGCGTCGACTTGCCATGGTCAATGTGGGCGATGATGGAGAAATTGCGGATATGACTCAAATCACTCACGGATCAACACTCAAAAAGGCTGCAGGCATAGCCCGCCGAAAAATAGCCGGGAATTGTACCTGATCCACGGCCCAAGCGTCACGTTTACAGGTCAGACGGCACGTACAAAAACGCCCCGGTCTTGCGACAGGGGCGTTTTTTTATCATCGACTGGAGCCGCAAATACCCGGGATCAACCGGCCCGGCGCAGCATCCAGAGCCCGGCCAGGGCACAGATACTGGCCGGCAACAGCACCGCCAGGAGTGGCGGAAAACCGAACACCAGGCTCGAAGGCCCCAGCAGATCCTGGACGATGCGGAAGGTAAAGCCCACCAGCACCCCCGTGAACACCCGCTGGCCGAGGGTCACCGAACGCAACGGACCGAAGATGAAGGAAATCGCCATCAGCACCAGGGCAGCGGTGACCAGCGGCTGCAACACCTTGACCCAAAATGCCAGCCAATAACGACCATTGCTCAGGCCCTGGTCGGCCAGGTAGTGGATGTAACCCCACAGGCCGGTGATCGACAGCGAATCGGGGGACATCACCACCGTACTGAGCAATTGCGGGCTCAGCGCCACATCCCAGCGCTCGACCGGGGCCGTCACCACTTCCGTGCTTTTTTCATGGAATACCGTGGTCGTGACTTCGCTCAACTGCCAGTGGTCCTTGTCGAATTCCGCGCGCTTGGCGAAGCTCGAAGACAGCATGTGGCGTTGATCATCGAAGCGATAGCGGGTCACGCCATACAGCAGGCCGTTGGGCTGCACCGAGTTGACATGGATGAACTCGTCACCCTGGCGGTGCCACAGGCCGTGCTTGGCGCTTTGCGCATCGCCGCTGCCCTGGGCCAGGGAGCGATTGGCCTGGGCAGTGACTTCCGTCGCCGGGGCGACGTACTCGCCAATCAGCAGCCCCACGACCATCAGCACCAGCATCGGCTTCATGACCGCCCAGACGATCCGTCCGACCGATACACCCGCTGCGCGCATGATGGTCAGCTCGCTGTGACTGGCCAGGCTGCCGAGGCCGATCAGGCACCCGATCAGCGCCGCCATCGGCAACATGTCATAGAGACGGCGCGGCGCGGTGAGCAGGACGTAGCTCAACACATCGACCAGGGTGTAGGTATCGCTGACGTCGCTCATCTCGTCGATAAAGGCAAACAGCGTCGCCAGACCGAGAATGATCCCCAGTACCGCCAGGATCGCCATGAACACACTGCTGCCGATGTAGCGATCGAGTTTAACCACGGGCCACCTCCAGCGCGCTGCGGCGACTCGCCATTTTCAAGCGCAGTGGTTCCCAATAGAGCAGGCCCAGGCCGATGACCAGGAAGATCCCATGCACCCACCACAACCCCAGTGCCGGCGGGATCTTGCCCTTCTCGAGGGCGCCGCGGGCGGCAATCAGGATCGTCAGGTAAGCCATATAGAGAAGAATCGCCGGCAAAAGCTTGAGGAAACGGCCCTGGCGCGGATTGACCCGCGACAACGGCACCGCCATCAGGGTCACGATGAACACCAGCAACGGCAAGGACAGGCGCCACTGCAATTCGGTGCGGGAGCGGATGTCGTCACTGCCCAGCAGCGAACTGGTGGTCATCGCGTCACGGTCGGTGACTTCATCGCTGACGTCCGGCTTAGGTAGCAATACGCCATACTCGTCATATTTGATCGCCCGGTAGTCGGCCTGACCCGGGTTACCGTCATAGCGATAACCGTTCTCGAGAATCAGGTAGCGGTTGCCGTCGGCGCGAATTTCCTGGCGCCCCTTCTCGGCCACCAGCACGGAAATCCCGCGATCCTTCTTGTCGTCCGAGGAGATGTTCTTCTGCGAAATGAACACGCCGCCAAGGTTGACGCGGTTATCCGACAACGTTTCGGTGTAGGTCACCCGCGTTCCGTCGCGCAGCGCCTGGAAACGGCCAGGCTCAAGGGTGTCGAACTCGGTCAGGGCATCCTGCTTGTTCAACAGCAACTGGAACTGATTGGCCCCTTGCGGCGCCAGGCTCAGGCTGAGCCACGCCACCACCAATGCAACCAGGGTGGCGGGGAACAACGTCATTGCCAACAGTCGCTGCTGGCTCATGCCGGTGGCCGACAGCACGGTCATTTCGCTTTCAAGGTACAAACGGCCGTAGGCCAGCAGAATCCCGAGAAACAGGCCCAACGGCAGAATCAACTGCAAGAAACCCGGCAGGCGAAAGCCCATGATCAGAAACAGCGAGCCCGGATCCAGCAGACCGGCAGCCGCCTGGGCGAGGTACTTGATGAAGCGTCCACTCATGATGATGACCAGCAGCACCGCACTGACGGCGCTCAAGGTCAACAGGACTTCTCGGGACAGATAACGAAAGACAATCAAACCAGACACTCCAGGGTTGTCAGGCTAAGGCGGCCAAACAAGCAAACGTATCAGACGGCCCGCAGGGCAGAGCCGCCGAAAAAGTTGGCGCATTATCCTGTGATTGGGTGCGCCTGTCACTGCGCAATGGTGCGGGGTGCGTGTGGGAGATTCTATGTTGCAGGGGAACCCTGCAACCTTAAATTCGGCTGGTATTCGCTTTGGTTTTTCATGAGTGCGAATGCCACCCGGCACAGCTTGCGGGCGAGGATGACCAGGGCTTGGGTTTTTGCCAAGCCTC